>NZ_JBFULB010000152.1:0-9207 GCF_056400545.1 Stenotrophomonas sp. P5_A8
GCCACGCGCAGCCGACCAACGGCCGGCGCTACGTCAAGAGCGTCCCGTTCCAGAGCGTCCCGGTCGCCCACACCTTCGGGTCGTCCGCCCAGACAAGTGAGCCCGCATGACCGACACCGCACGCATTCCCGAAACCTGTGACCTGCTGATCGAAGCCGGTTACGTGGTCCCGATCGAACCGCATGCGGTGGTGCTGGAAGACCACGCCGTGGCTGTGCGTGGCAGCGAGATCATCGCGATCCTGCCGCGCGCCGAGGCCCGTGCGCGTTTCGCCCCCGTCCAGACCGTCTCGCGTCCCGACGCGGCGCTGATGCCGGGCCTGGTCAACGCGCACACCCACAACCCGATGACCCTGCTGCGCGGCGTCGCCGACGACCTGCCACTGATGGTGTGGCTGCAGCAGCACATCTGGCCGGTGGAAGCGGCGGTGATCGGACCGGAGTTCGTCGCCGACGGCACCACCCTGGCGATCGCCGAGATGCTGCGCGGTGGCACCACCTGCGCCAACGAAAACTACTTCTTCTCCGACGTCCAGGCCGCGGTCTACAAGCAGCACGGTTTCCGCGCGCTGGTCGGTGCGGTGATCATTGATTTCCCCACCGCCTGGGCCAAGACCGACGACGAGTACTTCGCCAAGGCCGGCGAGCTGCACGACCAGTGGCGCAACGACCCGCTGATCGGCACCTCGTTTGCCCCGCACGCGCCGTACACGGTCAACGACGCCAACTTCGAGCGCGTGCGCATGCTGTCCGACCAGCTGGACATGCAGGTGCACCTGCACACGCATGAGACCGCACAGGAAATCAGCGACTCGATCAAGCTGCACGGCCAACGCCCGCTGGCGCGACTGGACCGTCTCGGCCTGGTCAACGACCGCCTGATCGCGGTGCACATGACCCAGCTGACCGAAGCGGAAATCCACCTGTGCGCCGAGCGTGGCGTCAGCGTGGTGCATTGCCCCGAATCCAACCTCAAACTGGCCTCCGGGTTCTGCCCGGCCTGCGCCCTGCAGCGCGCCGGGGTGAACCTGGCCATCGGCACCGATGGCTGCGCCAGCAACAACGACCTGGACATGTTCAGCGAGAACCGCACGGCGGCGATCCTGGCCAAGGYCGTGGCCAACGATGCGACCGCGTTGGACGCGGCTACCACGCTGCGCGCGGCTACCCTGGGCGGTGCGCGCGCGCTGGGCTTCGGCGACCGCATCGGGTCGATCGAGGTCGGCAAGCAGGCCGACCTGGTCTGCGTGGACCTGTCCGCGCTGGAAACCCAGCCGCTGCACCATGTGCTGTCGCAGCTTGTGTATGCCGCCGGCCGCCACCAGGTCAGCGATGTCTGGATCGCCGGGCAGCCCAAGCTGGTCCAGCGCGAGCTGGTCGGCATGGACACTGCGGCGATCGTCGCCAACGCCCGCCAGTGGCGCGAGCGCATCCGCCACATCCGCGCTTGATGCACCAAGGATTCCCATGACTACCCCGCACGCTTCCACCAATTTCGACCAGGCCGAACTGGACAAGTTCGCCGCCCTCGCCAACCGCTGGTGGGACGTCGACGGCCCGCAGAAGCCGTTGCACGCGCTCAATCCGGTGCGCCTGCAGTACGTCGCCAGCCGCGTCACGCTGCGCGGTGCGCGCGTGCTCGACATCGGCTGCGGTGGCGGCCTGCTCAGCGAAGCGTTGGCCAAGGAGGGCGCTGACGTCACCGCGATCGACTTGGCCCCGGAACTGGTCAAGGTGGCGCGGCTGCACAGCCTGGAATCGGGTGTGCAGGTGGATTATCGCGTGCAGGCCGCCGAGGACCTGGCCGCCGAACAGCCGGGCAGTTTCGACGTGGTCACCTGCATGGAAATGCTCGAGCACGTGCCGGACCCGGGCGCGATCATCGCCGCCTGCCACCGTCTGCTCAAGCCCGGTGGCCAACTGTTCCTGTCCACGGTCAACCGCACCCCGGCCGCCTTCGCGGTAGCCATCGTCGGCGCCGAGTACGTCGCGCGGCTGTTGCCCAAGGGCACGCACCACTACCAGGATTTCATCAAGCCGGCCGAGCTGGGCAAGTGGCTGCGCGCGTCCGATTTCAACCTGCGCGACGTCAGCGGCATGGCCTACGAACCGTGGCGCAACCGCGCGCGCCTGAGTTCGCGCACCGACATCAATTACCTGGCCCATGCGGTCAAGCCGGACGATGCCGCCCGTGTCTGAGTCTGGTTTCCCGCAGGCGGTGTTGTTCGACCTGGACGGCACGCTGCTCGACAGCGCGCCGGACATGCTGGCCACGGCCAACGCGATGCTGGCCGCGCGCGAGCGCCCGCCGACCACCCTGGACGCACTGCGTCCGGTGGTCTCCAAGGGCTCGCGAGCGATGGTGTCGGTGGCCTTCCCGGAACTGGGGCAGATCGAGCGCGATGCGCTGGTGCCGGAGTTCCTCGAGCGCTATGAAGGCCTGATCGGCCAGTACGCGACGCTGTTCGACGGCGTGGCAGGCATGCTCGATGCGCTGGATGCCGCCGGCTGCGTGTGGGGCATCGTCACCAACAAGCCGGAATACCTGGCCCGTCTGATCGTGCCGCAGCTGGGCTGGGAAAGTCGCTGCAAGGTGCTGATCGGGGGCGATACCCTGGCCCAGCGCAAGCCGCATCCGCTGCCCCTGCTGGCCGCAGCCGAGCGCCTGCAGATCGACCCGGCCACCTGCATCTACGTGGGCGATGACGAACGCGACATCGTCGCTGCCAATGCCGCCGGCATGGCCTCGGTGGCCGCGCTGTGGGGTTACCGGCTCGATGCCGACGACCCGCTGGCGTGGGGCGCGGAGTGCATGATCGAACAGCCCGCGCAGCTGCAGCGGGCTGACGCCTGGCCGGTGGCACGCGCCTGATCGCCCGCCAGGCATCGGCCGTGGGCCGAGGCGCAACGCAACCCAGGCATGCACCGGCAATCGGCCGGTGCACACCCCGGTAGCCGCCGACGGTTGGTCGGCACATCACTTCCAAGGATTTCCCGTGACAACTTCCAGCGCCCTCGACAGTTTCCTGGACAAGTGGCGGACCCGCTGGCCGGAATGGTCGGTGGCCGAACCGTTCGTGCCCGAGGCGCAGCGCAGCCTGGCCGTGGCATGGTTCACGCTGCTGCAGGAGTTCGACGACATCCTCAACACCAACGGCGACCCGACCCCGTCCGACGCCAAGCTGGCGTGGTGGGGCGAAGAACTGCGCAGCTGGGCCGCGCAGCGCTCGCGGCATCCGCTGGGGCGCCTGCTGGAGCCGGTGCGTGCGCCGTGGACGGCGCTGGCCGACACCCTGCCGGACTTGATCGATGCGCGCGCAGCCGCGCTGGAGCCGGCGCAGGCGCGGCGTGCGCTGCAGCCCTACGCAGCGGCAGTGGCGGCGGTGGAAGCGGTGATGTTCGACACCCCGGCGCGTGGCGACGTGGCCGCCCCGGTGCTGGTACAGACGTTGGCGCAGCGGCTGCAGGAGGCGGGCGTGGCGGCGGTACCGCGCTCGCTGCTGGACGTCGACGGCGACACCGCCGCCCAGCAGTGGGCGCGRCAGCTGCTGGCCCAATGGCCGGCGCGTGTCGCCGGTCCGCGCGTACGTCGCATGTATGCCTCCCTGGCACGCACGCGGCTGCAGGCCAGCGCGCAAGGCCGCGAGCTCAAGGTAACGCCGATGCGCACGTTGCTGCGCACGTGGTGGGCCGGTCGGGGCTGATCTGGCGCCACCCTGTAGATGTGGCGGCAACAGGAGGCACCGCCTCTGTGTGGCGGCCTCGGGAGGCATTCACCGCCTGCGTGCGTCGGCACCGGCAGGCGCGCACCGGTAGGGGCGGTTCCCGAACGACCGCCGGCCGTGTTGATCGACACTGGGGCGCATGACGGCTGCCGGAGCAGCGCTTTCGTCAGTGATCATGCGTAACCGGATGGTGCACCGCCCTCGGCGGTCGTTCGGGAACCGACCCTCACAGCGCGCCGTACCGGCCGCGCACAACTCGCTTGCCGCGCGCGCAGCTTACCTGCCGCATGCATCCATCACTTGCCGCGTTCAAGCACCAGCAGTGGATCGATCCGCGTGTCGAACCAGTTCATGCCCCAGTGCAGGTGTGGCCCGGTCGCACGCCCGGTGGCGCCGACGGCGGCGATGACCTGGCCCTGTTCGACGCGGTCGCCGACCTTCACGTCGATGCGCGACAGGTGCAGGAAGTTCGAGCTGATCCCGAAACCATGGTCCAGCAGCAAGGTGCCACCGGTCAGGTACAGGTCCGGGCCGGCGAAGGTGACCACGCCGGCCGCCGGTGCCTTCACCGGGGTGCCGGTCGGCACGGCGATGTCCATGCCCGAGTGACCCGCGCCGGGCTGGCCGTTGTAGACGCGCGCATTGCCGAAACGGCCGCTGATGCGGCCCTGCACCGGCCAGATGAAGGCCTGGGCGAAGTCGGTGCGGTTGTCGTCGCGCGCACGCGCGGCGGTGACCTGGGCCTGCTCGCGCTTGATCCGTTCGGCAATTGCTGGCGGCGGGTTGACGGTCTTGGGCGGCACGCCGTTGACCCGCTCGGTCGGCCAGTCGCGCGCGGTCACCGCGATGCTGACCGTCTCGCTGCCGCCGTCGGGGCGCTGTACCTGGAGCTGCAGCGGCCCTTTCTCGTCGCGCCCGATGCCGAACACCACGCTGCCATAGCCACTCACCCGCAGGCTGCGGCCGGCGTACTGGACCACGCTTCCGGCCGGCACCTTGCCGATCACCATCGCGCCCTGCGACGCACTGGCGGTAAACACGACGCGACCGTCCGCCTGCGCCGAGGCGGGCGAGGGCAGCATGCCGCCCACCATCACACCGCCTGCCAGGAGCAGGCCGACACTCAAGACCCGTGCACGCATCAGCGGTCGAAGCTCATGCGCTGACCATTGGGCGCACCGACCAGCTGCGTCCCGTCCCAGGCCAGTTCGCCGTTGACCCAGGTCGAGGCGATGCGCGAGCGGAAGGTCATGCCTTCAAACGGAGACCAGCCGCACTTGGACAGCACATCTTCGCGCTTGACCGTAAACGGCACGTCTTCCACCAGCACCAGGTCGGCGAAGTAGCCTTCGCGCAGGTAGCCGCGCTGGCTCACATCGAACAGCTGCGCCGGAGCGTGCGCGAACTTCTGCACCACCTGGGTGATGTCCAGCTTGCCTTCGTGGACCAGCTCCAGCGCGGCGACCAGCGCGTACTGCACCAGCGGCAGGCCGGACGGTGCCTGCGGGTAGGGCTTCTGCTTCTCTTCCCAGGTGTGCGGGGCGTGGTCGGTGGCCAGCACGTCGATCACGTCCTCGGCCACGGCGCGGGTCAGGGCCTCGCGATCGCTGGCTTCCTTGATGGCCGGGTTGCACTTGATCAGGTTGCCCAGCCGCGCGTAATCGCTGCGGTCAAAGCGAAGGAAGTGGATGCAGGTCTCGGCGGTGATCTGCTTGCGGCTGCCATCGGCACGGATCAGCGGGCCGCGCTCGAACAGTTTCAGTTCGTCGGCGGTGGAGATGTGCAGCACGTGCAGGCGGGTGCCGTGCTTTTTGGCCAGCGAGACGGCCAGCTCGGAGGACTTCAGGCAGGCCTCGCGCGAGCGGATGTCCGGGTGCTGTTCGGCACTGAGGGCGTCGCCATACTTCTCGGCGTACTCCTTGGCCTTGGCATCGATCATCGGCGTGTCTTCGCAATGCGTGATGATCGGGGTCGGCGCGTCGCGGAAGATCGCGTCGAGGGTGTCCGGGTTGTCCACCAGCATGTTGCCGGTGGAGGCACCCATGAACACCTTGATGCCCGGTGCGGTCTTGGGGTCCAGCGACTGGATGTGGGCCAGGTTGTCGTTGCTGGCGCCCATGTAGAAGCCGTAGTTGGCGCGTGCGCGGCCGGCGGCGGCGTCGTATTTGGCCTGCAGGATGTCGGCGCTGAGCGTCGGCGGATTGGTGTTGGGCATGTCCATGAAGCTGGTCAGGCCGCCGGCCACGGCCGCGGCCGATTCGGTGGCGATGTCGCCCTTGTGGGTCAGGCCCGGCTCGCGGAAGTGCACCTGGTCGTCGATCATGCCCGGCAGCAGCCAGCGGCCGGCGGCATCTACGACGGTTTCACCCGGGCGGGCCTCCAGGCCGGCGCCGATCTGCGCGATGCGGCCGTTTTCGATGCGCAGGTCGCCGTCGCTGATGCGACCTTCGTTGACCAGGCGGGCGTTGACGATGAGCGTGGAGGACATTTCAGTGTTTTCCTGTGCAGCGGCAGGCGGCGTCGTCCGTGGCGCGCGGCGGCACCTCGTCGATGCCACCGGGATGGAAGGGATGGCAACGGCCCAGCCGGCGCGCGGCCAGCCAGCTCCCGCGCGCGGGCCCATGCGTGGCGATGGCCTGCATGGCGTATTCAGAACAGCTGGGCATGAAGCGGCAACGCGGCCCCAGCAACGGGCTGATGAAGCGCTTGTAGAAGCGCAGCAGGGCGATGAGCAGGCGTGAGATCACCCGCCAATCTTAGAGCAGTTGGCATGAAGGCCGCATTTGTCGCAGGATGGGGCGTTGGCTCCCCTCCGCGTCCACGCGCGTGGCGGGCCGCCCCGGCTGCTGGCCGGGTCAGGTGCCGAACGGCGCAGGTCGGTCCGCTCGATSGGCGGATCGGCCGCACCCCTTGTGACTCCGGGGCTGAACGGAGTAGGCGGTGTGGTTGCTGCTGCTGGTCGGGTAGGCTATAAAGGCCCGCTTTCCCGGGCCCCGGGGAAACCAAGGAAGAGCGTTTCGTGGCTGCTAAAAAAACTGCAAAGAAGGCCGTCAAGGCCGCCAAGAAAACCGCCAAGCCTGTTGCTAAGAAGTTGGCGGCCAAGTCCGTTGCCAAAAAACCGGCCCCCAAGCCGGCTGGCAAGCCTGCATCCAAACAACCGGCGGCCAGGACGGCACCCGTAAAGAAATCCACGGCCAAGGCACCGGCCACGCCGGCGAAGAAAGCCGTCGCCAAGAAGCCGGTGGTCGCCAAGACCCCGGTGAAGAAGGCGGCTGCCACCAAGCCGGTAGTAAAGAAAGCGGCGGCCAAGAAGGCTGCGCCGTCCAAGCCGGTCGCCAAGGCGCCGGTGAAGAAGGCCGCGGTCGGCAAGACCGTCGCGAAGAAATCCGCGGCGCCGGCTGTGTCCAAGCCGGCTCCCAAGCCGACCCCGGTGAAGAAGGTTGCGGCCAAACAGCCGTCGCCCGCGCCGGTGAAGGCGAGCAAGACTGCCAGCAAGCCCGTGGCAACCAGGTCGGCGTCCAAGCCGGCTGCAGCACCCGTAGTGAAGTCCGCACCGAAGCCGGCATCGCCGGCACCGGCCAAGTCTGTCCCGGCCAAGTCCGCGGCCAAGCCTGTTACCCCTCCGGCGTCCGCGCCGGCGCCGGTAGCGGCAGCCCCCGCCTCGAAAGCCCCGCAAAACAAGAATCCCGTGCCCGTTTCGAAATCGCCTGCAAAAACCCCCGTCAAGTCCGAGTCCGCCCCCAAGCCTGTGTCGCGTCCGGTCGGCAAGGTCGCCGTTGCCGTGGCAGCGCGCTCGTCTGCTCCGGCTCCGCGCACCAAGGTCAAGGTGGTGGAATACAAGACTGACGAAGCCACTGGTCGTCCGATCCTGCCCGACGGCTACAAGCCGAGTGCGGAAGAGGAATACATGAGCCCGCTGCAGCTGGAGTATTTCCGCCAGCGCCTGCAGCACTGGCGCAATGATCTGGTCGAGGAATCCAAGCAGACCATCGCGAACCTGCAGGAAGAAGTGCGTGATATCGGCGATGAAGCCGAGCGCGCCACCCGCGAGACMGAGAACTCGCTGGAACTGCGTACCCGCGATCGTTACCGCAAGCTGATCGGCAAGATCAACAGCACGCTCAAGCGCCTGGAAGACGGTGACTACGGCTACTGTGTCGATACGGGCGAGGAAATCGGCCTGGATCGTCTGGAAGCCCGTCTGACCGCCGAACGCACCATCGACGCCCAGGAGCGTTGGGAGCACCTGCAGAAGCAGCAGGGCGACTGATTGCCTGGTTGTTGATGGATGCACAGAGAAACCCGGCTTCGGCCGGGTTTTTTTTTGGTTTTTTCTTCAAGTCATGCGCTCAGGTCAACGACACAACCAGGTCAACTGCTCTGGGTGTGCGCCTGTGCTGGCTTGGGCGGGTACGGATGGGCTGGCGGGACACGCTGCAAGTACGTCCTTGTAAGCTCGCGTGCGCCATCCATGGCGCMCRACGGTCCCRCCARCCYACCCGTACCCGCCCTTGACCGTGTGCTGGTGCGCAACGAAAGAGCGCGGCACGTGCGCCGGGTCATCGCGCTCTGCCTTGCCATGGCCACCGAGAACTCTCCGGGGCGGGTACGGGTAGGTTGGTGGGACCGTTGGGCGCCATGGATGGCGCACGCGAGCCTCCACGGATGGATTTACGGCGTGTCCCGCCAGCCCACCCGTACCCGCGCCAATCAGTGCAGGTAAGCACTCGCCGCCTTTGCTCTCCGTTTCTGTACCAGGCAGAGCGTCTTTTCAGCGCACAGTCAACGGCATGCCGAGCGATCAGTAGCTACTGCAGGTCGCGCAGGTTCAAGTTGCGCAGGGTGGGGTTCTTCCAGGCGGTGACGCCGGCCACGCTCAGCACCGCGAAACCGCCCAGGACCACCGCAGGGACCAGCCCGAGCAGCTTGGCCATCGTGCCGGCGTAGAACGCACCCAGTTCGTTGGAGGAACTGATGAAGATCCCGTTGATCGAGGACACCCGGCCGCGCATCGCTTCGGGTGTGGCCAACTGCAGGATCGTCGAGCGGATCACCACCGACACCCCGTCGAACGCCCCGTAGAACAGCAGGATCAGCGCCGACAGCCAGAAGCTGTGCGACAGGCCGAAGCCGATCACGCACAGGCCGAACCCGGCCACCGCGCACAGCAGCACCCGCCCGGCATTGCGCTGCAGCGGACGACGGGCCAGCCACAGCCCCACGCAGACCGACCCCAGTGCCGGTGCCGCGCGCAGGATGCCCAGCCCTTCCGGGCCGTGGTGCAGGATTTCATGCAGGAACGCCGGCAGCATCGCCACCACCCCGCCCAGCAGCACCGAAAACATGTCCAGTGCCATCGCCCCGACCATGATCCGGTTACCCAGCACGAAGCGACCGCCCTCGGCGATGCTCTTGAAGATCGGCGCGGCCGGGCCGGCGTGCACCGGCTCKGACACCCGCAGCACCGCCAGGCAGCCCACCGC
>NZ_JBFULB010000153.1:0-9207 GCF_056400545.1 Stenotrophomonas sp. P5_A8
CCCTTGAGCTGGCCGAGCAGGAAGTTGTCCAGGCGTTGCCCTGCCCGGTCGGCCGGGACAGTGAGGATACGTACGCTGGTCATGGCTTCAGCGGCTTTCGGGGTGGGCTCGGTAACGGTCATTGGCCTTTTATTCTGTTACACTCGGCGGGCGAGATAAGGGATTGATTTCGTTGGAAGTTGCTCTGGGCCAGAAGCCCGACTTCCCTCGATTCCGGCACAGTGCGCAGCCACCGCCCCCGGGGCGGCCATGTTAGCGGCTCACCGGCGGTCCCGGCCATCGCCGGATGCCTGACAAGCGTCTGAGCTGAAAAACATGTCCCTGTGGCGCTCCAGCCTGGCTGAAAGCTGCCTCCGGCCCCGTTACACCCAAACCAAAACAAATGAAGCGCTCCCGCGGCCTGCCGTGGTGTTGTAGCGCTGGAAACCCAAGCCGCCCTCCCCGCGCCTGCGCGATGGGCGACGAAGCGTGACCAGAAGCGAAACCCCATGGCGTTCCGCGCGGTAGCAGCGCGCGAGGAACGCAAGAATGAAGCGAATGCTGATCAATGCCACGCAGGCCGAAGAGCTGCGGGTAGCCATCGTGGATGGCCAGACGCTGTACGACATCGACATCGAACAGCCGTCCAAGGAACAGAAGAAGTCGAACATCTACAAGGGCCGCATCACGCGCCTTGAACCTTCGCTGGAAGCGGCCTTCGTCGAGTACGGTGCCGACCGCCATGGCTTCCTGCCGCTGAAGGAAATCTCCCGCGATTACTTCCAGGCTGGCGTCGACCCGAACAAGGCCGGCATCCGCGAGCTGCTGCGCGAGGGCCAGGAAGTGGTGGTCCAGGTCGACAAGGAAGAGCGTGGCAACAAGGGCGCCGCCCTGACCACGTTCATCTCCCTGGCCGGCCGCTACATGGTGCTGATGCCGAACTCGCCCACCGCTGGCGGCGTCTCGCGTCGCATCGAGGGTGAAGACCGCGCCGCGCTGAAGGAAGCGCTGGACAAGCTGAACATCCCCGACGACATGGGCGTGATCATCCGCACCGCCGGCGTCGGCCGTGATGCCGAAGAGCTGCAGTGGGACCTGGATTACCTGCTGCAGGTGTGGAAGGCCATCGCCGAAGCGGCGCTGACCAAGCCGGCCGCGTTCCTGATCTACCAGGAGTCGCGCCTGATCGTTCGCGCCCTGCGCGACTACCTGCGCGCCGACGTCGGCGAGATCCTGGTGGACACCCAGGAGCTGTACGACACCGCCCGTGAGTTCATGCAGCAGGTGATGCCGCAGACCCTGCGCAAGCTCAAGCATTACACCGACGACATCCCGCTGTTCAACCGCTTCCAGATCGAATCGCAGATCGAAGGCGCGTATGAGCGCAACGTGCGCCTGCCGTCCGGCGGCTCGATCGTGGTCGACCAGACCGAAGCGCTGACCGCCATCGACGTCAACTCCTCGCGCGCCACCAAGGGCAGCGACATCGAGGACACCGCCTTCCAGACCAATCTGGAAGCGGCCGAAGAAGTGGCCCGCCAGCTGCGCCTGCGCGACCTTGGCGGCCTGGTGGTCATCGACTTCATCGACATGGCCTCCAACAAGCACCAGCGTGAAGTCGAGAACCGCCTGCAGAACGCGCTCAAGTACGACCGTGCGCGCGTGCAGCTGGGCCGCATCTCGCGCTTCGGCCTGATGGAGATGAGCCGCCAGCGCCTGCGTCCGAGCCTGGGGGAATCCAGCCAGATCGTGTGCCCGCGTTGCGACGGCCATGGCCGCATGCGCAGCGTCGAGTCGATGTCGCTGTCGATCATCCGCGTGGCCGAAGAGCATGCGATGAAGGAGAACACCGGGCAGGTGCTGGTCCAGGCCCCGGTGGAAATCGCCAACTACCTGCTCAACGAGAAGCGCAGCGCCCTGCGCGAGATCGAACAGCGCCATGACGCGCCGATCGTGATCGTCGCCGACGAACAGCTGCATACCCCGCACTACGAAGTCACCCGCCTGCGCGAGAACGAGCTGGGCGAAGAAAGCGGCAAGCCGAGCTACCAGCGCGGCACCCCGCGCAAGCTGCCGGTACACGCGCTGACCAAGGCCCAGCTGAACATCCCGGCTGCCCCGGTGGTGACCCAGGTCAAGCACAGCCAGCCGGCCCCGGTGCGCGAAGCGCCGGAACCGGAAGCCGCGCCGATCCCGGTCGCCCCTGTGGTGGTGGCCGCACCGGCCGCCACCGGCGTGGTCGGTTGGCTCAAGCGCATCTTCGGCGGCGAGCCGGCCCCGGCCGCTGCACCGCAGCCGAGCGGTCGTCCTGTCCAGGACGGCAACCGCAACAACCGCAACAAGGATCGCAACAAGGACCGCAACGGCGGTCGTCGCGATGAGCGTGGCGAGCGTGGCGGCAACGGTCAGGGCCAGGCCCAGGGCCGTGGCAACAAGGACCGCGCCGAGCGTGGCGAACGTGGCGGCAAGAACGAGCGCCGCGACGAGCGTCGCCAGGACGTGGCCGCACCGGCCGCAGCCGCTGCACAGGTGCAGGCACCGGGCCAGGGCAAGCCGCGCGGTGAGCAGCAGCCCAAGCAGCCGCGTAACGAACAGCAGCAGCCCAAGCTGAAGCAGCCCCGCCAGAACCAGAACCCGCAGCAGCCCAAGCCGCAGCAGGGTGAGGGTGACAAGCCGGCCGCCAGCGAGAGGCCGGCCCGTCAGCCACAGGCCGATGCGCCCAGGCCGGTCGACACCGCCGCACCCGTCGCCGATGCCGCCGTGCTTGCCGCCGCGGCGGTGACCGGTGCCGACGGCGGCGCGCCGCATGCAGCCGTACAGCAGGACGACAGCGCCCCGCACGCAGCCTCCGCTGCGACCGAGGAAGCCGCGCTGACCACCGGTGAAGCCGGTGAGCAGACCGACGGCCCGGGCAATGCCGACGACGCCAACGGTGATGGCGGCTCGCGTCGTCGTCGCGGCCGTCGCGGTGGCCGTCGCCGTCGTCGTGGCAATGGCGACTCGGCAACGGGCAGCGAAGGCTTGAACGATGACGCCGGTCTGGACGACGACGGTGACGACCAGGATGGCGACCAGGACGGTGCAGATGCCGCCCGGGCCGAACGTCCGGCCGCCAACAACGGTCAGCCACAGCCGGAGTTCGACTTCGACGACGACAGCGGCAATGCGCCGGCCCCGACCGCACCGGTCCAGGCCCCGCGCCCGGCCCCGGTGGCTGCTGTCGCCGCCGCTGCACCGCTGGCCGTGGTGAGCAGCCCGGTGGTGACCGCCGGCCACGCCGAGGCCAGCCCGGCCCCGGAAGCGGCCGCACCGTCGTACACCGACCGCGTGCCGTTCGTGGAATCGCCGACGCCGGCGCCGGCCGTGGTGCAGACCCCGAAGCCGGCCGCCGCGCCGCATGCCGAAGCGCCGAAGGTTGCCTACGCTGCCCCGGTTGTCGAGACGCCGAAGGCGGTTGAAGCTGCTCCGGCTGTCGAGACCCCGAAGGCCGCTGAAGCTGCCCCGGTTGTCGAAGCCCCGAAGGCGGTTGAAGCTGCTCCGGTTGTCGAGGCCCCGAAGGCCGTTGACGCTGCCCCGGTTGTCGAGACCCCGAAGGCGGTTGAAGCTGCCCCGGTGGTCGAGACCCCGAAGGCGGTTGAAGCCGCTCCGGTTGTCGAGACCCCGAAGGCGGTTGAAGCTGCTCCGGTTGTCGAGACCCCGAAAGCGGTTGAAGCTGCCCCGGTTGTCGAGACCCCGAAGGCCGTTGAAGCTGCCCCGGTTGTCGAGGCGCCGAAGACTGTCGAGGCGGCACCCGCCGCCGTGACCGTCGACGCCAGCCACGAGGCCCGTCCGGTGCAGTCGAGCATGCTCGACGCCGCGGTCGATCCGATCCAGGCAGCGCCGGAAAAGGTGGCACCGGCTCCGGCCGCCCGTGTCGAGGCCACCCCGGTGGTGCACAACGGCCAGCTGTTCGGCACTGCCGCCAGTGACGCCCCGGCCAGCACCGATGCAGCTGCCCAGGCCGCACAGGCCGAGGCCCGCGAGGACATCCCGACCGATGTCGCGCAGACCGACGCCACCGACAAGCAGGATCAGGAAAAGAACGACAAGGCCTGATCCCGCCCACGCGGTACGCAACACCCAGACAGCGGCCTTCGGGCCGCTGTCTGCGTTTGGGGATCACGGAGGCTGTGGCATGCTCGGCCGATGCTGCGATCCATCTCCCTGCCCGCCTGTGTGTTGTTGCTCTGCACGGTGGCTGCGTGCCGCCCTGCCCCTGCGCCGGCACCTCCCCTCAGCGACGCGGCCATCGCGGTACGCGATGCATTGCCGGAGGATCGGTTCCGCGGCCAGCTCGGCGGCGCGCCCGTGGAACTGCTGGCGCGGGACTGCACGGTGTTCGGGGTCGCGCGCGGGCCTGGCCAGGACGTCACCTTGACCGAAGTGCTGGCGCCGGAGCCCTATCCGTTCTTTACCGGCTGCGAGCGGCAGTCGCTGCGCGAAGAGGACGGTGCAGTGATTGCGGTGCTGGGTCGACGTGCGTTCGGTGCGGGCGGCTGCTGCGCCACGGGCGGCACCTGGCGGACGCGCAATGGACAGTCCTGGGAGAAGATCAGCGGGCAGGCGATTCCGTAGCGCGTTTGCGTTTCCGGACACCGGGTGGAATGCGGCCACGCATGCCGTGGCTCTACCGGGCCGTCCGCCGCGTCGGCGCGTTTCAGGGCGTGCTGGCGGCCGGGGTGCCCGGCGACGGGGCGAACTGCAGGCGCGTCCACACCCCGTAGTGGTCCGATGCCCAGCGCCCTTCGGCGTAGGGCTGGTCGAACAGGATCTTCGCTTCGCGGGCGAGCAGCCGGTCCTGCTGGAAGAAAATGTGGTCGATGCGCGACGGCGCCTGGTAATAGTGCCGGTTGAGCGTACTGWCCTGGGCCAGTTCGTTGTTGACGTGCACGCTGCCGAAGCTGTCGCCGTACTGGTTGCGCAGCGCGCTCAGGTCGCCGGCATCCACCAGCGCGTTGAAGTCGCCGGCGATCACCACCGGGGCATCACCGGCGGTACCGGCAATGAAGGTGAGCAGATCGGCGACCTGTTCGGCACGGATGCGGCTGCCGGTTTCGTCCGAGCGTTCGTTGAGATGGGTGGCGTAGACATTCACCGGCCTGCCGTTCACGTCGATGCGCAGATGCGCGACGGTGCGGTAGTCGCCCCGCGGCGCGAGCAGATGGTCGTTGCGCGCCAGCACCTTGCGCCGGGTCAACAGCGCGTTGCCATAGCGCTTGAAGCGCCCCGGCGGATCGGTGGACACGAACTGGTAGTCGTAGCCGAGCCGGCGTGCCAGCCACGCGGCCTGGTTGCGCACGTTCGGCTTCTGGATCACTTCCTGCAGCGCGATCGCATCGGGGCGCAGCGCCTGCAGTTCGCGCAGGATCACCTTGCGCCGCGCCGGCCAGTTTTCCCGGTCGTGATGCAGGTTGAAGGTGACCATGCTCATGCCCGGCCCGGCGCTGGCCGCCGTACCCGGCGCCGTCGTGACCGCCGCAACCGGTGTCGGCTCGGCCGCGTGCACGACGCCGCTGAGCAGGCACGCCACGGCCAGGGCATGGACAAACGCACGGCGCGCGCGTGCAGTGAAAGCAGACGTCCGCATTACTGTGCCTTGCGTTCTGCGCGACGTACCGAAGACGGCACGTCGATCTCGACCTTGGCCGGCACCTGGGTGATGCGCAGCTCGCCATTCAACCACTGTGCCGGTTCGCCGTTGACCAGGGTGTCGCCCGGTTCGCCACTGTACGGCCAGCGCAGGATGACCCCGCCCTGCGGCGGCACCACGCCGGCCGCGACCTCCAGCACCAGCTGCTTGTCGCTACGGCTCAATGCGTAGCTGAGCTGCCCGTTCGGCGTACGCAGGCCTTTGATCGCCACGCCTTTGCCATCCAGCCAGCGCGACGGCACGCCGGCGGCGAGCACCAGGCTGTCGTCGACATCACGGTTGTAGGCGAACATGTCCAGCGCCGAGCGCACGAAGTCCGAGGCCACCCAGGCATGCGGCAGGTCGCCGACGAAGAACGGCTTGCGCGGGGTATGCGAGACCACTTCGGCCCACTGGTTCCAGGCCTGCGGCGCGCGGTCCTTGAAGAAGAACTCGGTGGCCTGCCAGGCGCGGTCGCGCCAGCCCAGGCGCACGAACGCGGCCACGTTGCGCCACTCGTAGGGGGTGTAGTCCTTCCACTCGCGCTTGCCGTCGCGGCGTTCCACGAACTGCGTCCAGTACCGCTCGAAGGTGTTGTCCAGGTACGGCTGTGGCAGGCGCCCCTGTTCGCCACCCGGGGCCAGCGCGATGGTGGTCGAGGTGGCGTCGAAATCGCCCAGCTCGGCCGAACCGGGCAGGTAGTCGATCTTGTGCTGGGCCACCGCCGCCTGCAGCGAGGCCGCGAGGTCGTCACGGAACTGGTCGCGCGAGGCGCTGATCTGCATGGCCTCGGCCTTGCCCAGCGTGCTGGCGATGATCGCCGCATCCTTGTAGCCGCGCAGCGCCCAGAAATTGTCCCAGTACGAGTGCATCGGCTTGGCCGAGTAGCCTTCGTGGCTGATCGACACCGGCATCATCCCGTAGAAGGCCGGATTACGCGCGCGGTTCTCCTCGGTGCGCTCGCTCAGGCGCAGCTGCTCCATGTAACCGTAGGCGCCCTGCACGTGCGGCCACATCGCCTCCAGGAAGGTGCTGTCGCCGGTATAGCGCCAGTACTCGGCAATGTTGAAGATCAGCTCGCCATGGCTGTCGTTCTCCGGCACCGGATCGCTGCCGCGCGCATCCACGCAGCACGGCACCTTGCCGTTGTCGAACTGATGCGGCGCATACCAGCTGACGTACTCGCGCACCGCATCGCTGCGGCCCATGCGCAGCAGGCCTTCGGAAATCATCGCCCCGTCGCGGATCCAGCTGCGCGAATACGACCGCGTGCCCGGCTGGATGCTCGGGCCGATCCGCGAGATCAGCATGTGCGCCAGCGCGGTGCGCAGGGTGTCGGCCAGCGGCTTGCCGGCGGCGGGCACCTGCAGGGTCACCTGGTCCAGCTTGGTGCGCCACATCGAGGCCACGGTCTGCTGCGCCTTGGCCGCGTCGAAGTCCTTGGGCATGGTCCACGCGCCGGTCTGCGGCAGCACCAGCGCGACCTCGCGGCTCTGGCCCGGTTCCAGCTTCCAGCGGTACACCAGTGCGCCGGAGGCCAGGCCGGTGGGATCGCGGACCTCGGTGGTGGTCGGCAGCTTGCCGCTGGCCAGGTGCACCACGTCCAGCTTGCTGTCGAAGGTGGTGGCGAAGGTGGCGTCCGGCGCCTGCGCCGGGTACACGCGCGGGGTGCCGTTGACCTCGACGTCGCTGGCCTCCACCGACAGGTTGTCGATGCGGCTGAAGCCGCCGACGGTGTTGAGGAACTGGGTGGGCGGATTGACCTGCCACGGGCGCACGGCCAGTGCCAGGGTGTATTCGTGGGCGACCTTGTCCGGGTTGCGCAGGGTGTAGCGACCGACCAGCTGCGCCTTGTCGGGGGTGCCCTGCACGAAGCCGGTGACCTGCAGCGCGGCCTTGTCGTGGCTCCAGTCGACGCTGGCGATGGGCAGGTAATCGTCCTGCAGCGACTGCCTGCTGGTCACATCGGCCCAGCTCAGCAGCTTCTTGCCGTCCACCAGCACGAACGGCTCGACGCTGAAGCTGGCCTTGGCCACTTCCAGCGCGCCGTCTTCGCCGATCAATGCCTGTTCGCGGCCACCATCCAGGCCCAGTAGCGTCCAGTACGGCTGTTCGCCGCTGAAACCGCGCGGCACCGAACCGCGTGGCAGGTCGGCACCGACCGAGCGGATGAAGTCATTGGGGGTGTCGGCGAAATCCAGCGGTTTCAGGCTGATATCGCGGATGCCGTAGCGCCAGCTGGGGCCGCCCTTGAGGTCGAAACGCAGGTAGCGCGCCTCGGTATCGGGCAGCGCCAGCCAGTCGCGGTCACCACCGCCACCGACCACCTCGCGCACTTCCTTCCAGCTACGGCCATCCTGCGAGGTGCGCACCACGTACCGGGTGGCTTCCAGTCCCGGCAGCCACTGGATGACCGCACCGCCGAACTCGCGCACCTTGTGCAGGTCCAGGCTGATGGTCTGCTCGGCCACGCCGCCGCTGATCCACACCGTGTCCGGTTTGCCGTCGGCGATGCGGCTCTGCAGTGCGGTGGCGGTGTCGGCGATCACCGACGGCGTCAACGCCGAGGTATCCATCGGCGGCAGGCCCTGCAGGGTCAAGCGGTCGAAGCACACCGTGCCCTTGCCGCCCACCTTGCTGTAAATCGTGAATTCGATCGCGGCGCTGCGGGCGAGCGTGGTTTCCTTGGACGGCCCCCAGGCCTTCTCGATCTGGCGCGCGCGGTACTGCGCGCTGCTCCACGCCTTGGGGAAGGTGTAGCCGGGCCGGTTGACCCACCACACGTTGTCACCGCTGGCGTCGATCAGCTTGAACTGCAGGTCGTTGGACGGGGAGTCGCCGCGCAGCTGCAGGCCGAACTGGTAGTTGGCCGGGTACTCGATGCCCAGCTCGCGGCGGATGCCGACGTAGCCGGAAACGTCGTGAAAATCGTAGTCCACGCACAGCGCGCGCCCGCCGCCACTGCCGACCACGCTGCGCAGCGAACCGCTGACCTGGTCGGACACCACCAGCTTCCACGGACTCATGTCGTCGAAGCTGTCCAGCACCTTCGGTGCCGGCAACGCTGCCGGCGCGGCGGCCGGGGCCGCCATCGACCACATCAGCCCAAGACCCAGACCCACCGCGACGACGGCATGTTTCACCCTTTGACACTCCCCAGCAGCAGACCTTGGATGTAGTAACGCTGCAATGCCAGGAACAGCAGCAGCACCGGCACCACCGTGACCACCGCACCGGCCATCATCATCTCCACGTCCATGATGTGTTCGCGCGACAGGGTGGCCAGGGCGACTGGCAGAGTGTAGTGCTCCTGGTCGGTCAGCACGATCAACGGCCACATGAAATCGTTCCAGGCGCCCATGAAGGTGAAGATCGACAGCGTTACCAGCACCGGCTTGAGCATCGGCAGCACGATCTGGAAGAAGATGCGCATCTCCCCTGCCCCGTCCATGCGCGCCGCTTCCAGCAGCTCATCGGGGATCGAGCGTGCGTACTGGCGCACCAGGAAGATGCCGAACACGCTGGCCAACGCCGGCACGACCACGCCGCCGAAGCTGTTG
>NZ_JBFULB010000154.1:0-9086 GCF_056400545.1 Stenotrophomonas sp. P5_A8
CTTCCGGGAACAGTGGTTTGGACGGAGGGGAGCGGGGTGTTCATGGCAGGCGGGCCGCAGAGGTTAATCTTTGGTTAGCAGTATTACTAACCACAACCCCACTATATCCCGAAAGTCCCGCTACGACGGGCCTCTGGCGGTACAGGTACGAATTCGTCCCCAAACTTGTCCACAGGCCACACGGGCAGGACATCGTCGGTCATGGCGCCAGTCAACGGTCGGTGAGCGCCTTACAGTAACGCCAGATATCCCTTCACCGTGGCGTCCAGCCCGGCATACAAGGCCTCACTGATCAGCGCATGGCCGATCGAGACTTCCAGCACGTCCGGCACGGCCTGCAGGAAGTCGCGCAGGTTGTCCTGCGACAGGTCGTGGCCGGCGTTTACTCCCAGCCCGGCGGCCTGGGCACGACGCGCGGCATCGGCGAACAGGGCCAGCATCGCGCTGGCGTCACCGGCGGCATGTGCTTCGGCATAGGGGCCGGTATAGAGCTCGACGCGATGGGCGCCRATCGCCGCGGCCTGGGCGATATCCGGGTTGCCGGCATCGACGAACAGGCTGACGCGGCAACCGTAGGACCGGAGCTCGGCGATCAGCGGGCGCAGCCGCTCCCCGTCGCGGGCGAAGTCGAACCCGTGGTCGGAGGTGAGCTGGCCGTCGCCGTCTGGCACCAGGGTGGCCTGGGCGGGCCGGGTCTGCGCGCACAGCGGCAGCAGGCCGGGGTAGCCTTCGCGCGGCGGGGCGAACGGGTTGCCTTCGATGTTGAACTCGACGCCACGCCGGGCGGTGAGCGACGACAGCGCGACAACGTCTTCGGCATGGATGTGCCGGCGGTCCGGGCGCGGATGCACGGTGATGCCGTGCGCGCCCGCGTCCAGGCAGGCCGTCGCGGCCTGCAGCACATCCGGGTCGGTGCCGCCGCGCGAATTGCGCAGCACGGCGATCTTGTTGACGTTGACGCTGAGCTGGGTCATGGCACTACGGGGTGTCGGTATCTTCGGTGGCGGCCTGGCGGCGGGCCTGGCCCAGTTCGCGCAGCCGGCGCAGTTCGGCGGGATCGATCACGCTGGAGATGTCGCGCTGCAGGTTGCCGAAACGCGCGACGTACAGCCCGCGCACCCAGGCCAGCAGGAACACCAGCGTCCCCAGCAGGGACAGCAGCATCACCCCATCGTGGGGCGTCTTCAGCGCCAGCGCGAATGCGCCCAGCGCCAGCAGCAGGAACAGCCAATGCATCGTCATTCTCCCCGTTGACCGGGCAAGTGTAGCGCCGCCGGCCGCTGCGGTTCCACGTGGCCGGTCACAACAGCGGCGAGGCTAGCCGGGCGAACGCCTCGGGCACCCGGTGCCGCCAGAGCGAGCGCTTGCGGTCGTTCTGCACGCGCACGGCGGCGTCGAACTCGGCGGCCAGAATGCGCTCCAGCGCGGCCACGCGATCGGCATCGACGAACATCATCGACAGCTCGAAGTTGAGCCGGAAGCTGCGGTGGTCGAAGTTGGCACTGCCGACGATGCACACGTCCTGGTCGGCGATGAAGGCCTTGGTGTGCAACATGCGCGGGCCGTATTCGTAGATCTTGACCCCGGCCAGCAGCAGTTCGTCGAAGTAGGACCGCGCCGCCTGGGTGACGAACCAGGAATCGCTCATCTTGGGCACCAGCAGGCGCACGTCCAACCCGCCGAGCGCGGCCGAGGTGAGCGCCATGCGGGCCGCTTCGCCAGGGACGAAGTAGGGCGTCACCAGCCAGACCCGTTCACGCGCCTCGTGGATGGCCGCCACCTGGAGCCGGTGGATGGTTTCCCAGGCCGAATCCGGCCCGGACACCAGCACCTGCGCATCGATGCGCCCGTCCTGGCGGCTGGGCATGTCATGCGGCCACAGCTGGGCGATGTTGAAGCGTGCCGGCTCCTGCCCGGTGGCATAGATCCAGTCCTCCACGAATACCAGCTGCAGGCTGCGCACCACGTGCCCGACCACGCGCATATGCAGGTCGCGATAGGCGTCGGGACGACGGCTTTCGTCCTCCTCGTCGGTGATGTTGATGCCGCCGGTGAAGGCCATGCGGCCGTCGATCACCACCAGCTTGCGGTGGGTGCGCATGTTCAACCACGGCCGCTTGAACGGCTTGAGCAGCTGCCGCGGATGGAACCAGGCCACCTCGCCGCCGGCGTCCAGCAGCGGCTGCAGGAAGCGCTTGCGGATGCCCGAGGAACCCACTGCGTCCAGCAGCAGGCGCACGCGCACGCCGGCCTGGGCGCGCTCGACCAGCGCATCGCGCAAGGCGGTACCGGCGTGGTCCGGGTTGAAGATGTAGTACTCCACGTGCAGGTGGTCCTGGGCAGTCGCCACCGCCGCCAGCAACGTGCGGTAAGTCGCCGCACCGTCGACCAGCCACTCCACCTCGGTGGCCGAGCTGGGCGCCAGCCCGGTAGTGGCCTGGGCGATCTTGGACAGCTCGGTGCAGTCCGCGTCGGGCGGGCACACGCTGCTGTAGTGCTCCATGCCCGAGCGCGCGCGACCGCGACGCAGGCGCTGCCGCTTCACTTTCTGCGGGCCCAGCAGGTAATAGATGAACAACCCCAGGTAGGGCAGGGCGGCCATCGACAGGATCCAGCTCAGCGTGGCTACCGGCTCGCGCTTCTGCAGCATGATCCAGCCGGTCAGCCAGAGCAGGTAGAGGATGTAGGCCGCCACCAGCAACGGACGGAGGTGCGGGACGGCGTCGAGCCAGGCCGCGAGGGCAGGGTAGGTGGCGAGCATGCGCGGATGATAGCGGGCCGCGCGCGTCCCGTGCGCGCGCGCGGCGTTGGCCAGTGGCGGGGCAAAAAAAAACGCCCCTCTTCCAAGGGGCGTTTTCCAGTCGCGTCATGACTGCGTCGTGCGGTTTACTGCTGTACGAAGCCGATCTTCTTCATCTGAGCATTCTTCGCGGCAGCCAACACCTTGGCCATCACGTCGTACTCGGAGTCCGGGCTGGCGTCGATGCGCAGTTCCGGCTGGTTCGTCGGGTCCTTCTGGACCTCCTGTTCCATCCGCTGCTGCAGCTCGCCGGTCGCGACCGGGCTGTTGTTCCACGAGACCTGGTTGCTGGCGTCGATCTTGAGTTCGATCGGCGGCGGCGGCTCGACCAGCTGCGGCGGTGGGTTGAGCACGCGCTGCGGCAGGTCCACGGCGATCGGGTACGTCATGATCGGCGCGGTGACGATGAAGATGATCAACAGCACCAGCATCACGTCCACGAGGGGCGTGACGTTGATGTCGGCCATGGGGCCTTTATTACCACCAGTACTGAACGCCATGGCTTACTGCCCCTTCTCTTTGGTGGCAACGAAGCCAACGTCGAGCATGCCCTGTTCCTGCGCGATCTTCGTCATCTCGTTGATGACGCGCATCTTGGTGGTGCGGTCACCACGCAGGTTGAGGGGCGGCTGCGGAGTCTGCTGGGCGGCGGTCGACAAGCGGGACTCGAGGGTCTGCTTGTTGATTTCCTCGTCGTTCCAGTAGATCGAGCCGTCTTCCTTGACTGCCAGGGTGATCGGGCCCGAACGCTTCTCAGCGTCTTCCGGGTTCTGCACCAGGTTGGCCTCCGGCAGATCCACCTTGACCTTGTGGGACATCAGAGGCGCCGTGATGATGAAGATGATCAGCAGCACCAGCATCACGTCCACGAGGGGCGTAACGTTGATGTCGGCCATGGGGCCGCCGCTGTTACCACTACTGAAAGCCATAACGGGCTCCGTCTAGATCGTGTTGACTACGTTCTCGCTCGGTGAAGCGCGTCGCAATTAGCGGACGCGCGAACCGGTGGCGAAGAAGTCGTGCAGGTCGTGAGCGAACGTATCGAACTTGCTGATCGTGGCGCTGTTGATCTTGCTGAAGAAGTTGAAGGCGAACACGGCCGGGATAGCCACGAACAGACCGATGGCGGTCATGATCAGTGCTTCACCCACCGGGCCGGCAACGGCGTCGATCGAGGCGGAACCGGTGGCACCGATCTTGATCAGCGCGCCGTAGATGCCCCACACGGTACCCAGCAGACCGACGAACGGAGCGGTTGCACCGACGGTGGCCAGCAGGGTCATGCCCGACTGCAGGTTGTTGCTTTCGCGGGTCACGGCCTGACGCAGGGCGCGATCGACGAATTCCGAACGGCTCAGGTTCTCACCCAGGCCACCGGTTGCGCCGCCTTCGGCACGCTGGTGGTGGGCAGCTGCCTGGGCAGCGTCGAGCGCGATCTTGGAGAACGGCTCGGAAGCCGGCTGTTCTTCCATGGCACGGATGGCATCCTGCGCGTTCGGGGTATCCCAGAACAGGCTCACGACCTTGTCGGCCGCGCTCTTCAGGCGGGTTGCACGGAAGATGTTGATGACGGTCCAGTACCAGGACATGGCCGACATGACGATCAGGGTCAGCAACACGACCCAGGAGACGGCGAAGTCACCCGGCTGGGTGGTCATTTCGTGGATCAAGTGCTCGAAGCCCATCTGCGAGAGGGCGTTCGACGGGTTGCCCCCAGCAGCAGCGGCGATGAAGAGTTCCTGCAGCATGACGCTTACCTTTGTTGTGTGTGGTGATGAATGGTGTTGCTACAAATAACCGACGGGACGGTGGCCGGCGGGCCACCGCGAACCATCAGTTCAGCGCAAAGTTGACCGGGACGCGAACGCGACCTGCGACCTTCTTCCCGCCCGACTCCGCAGAACGGAAGCTCCACTTGCGAGCTGCTTCCATTGCGGCGCGGTCGAGGTCACGGTTACGGCTGGACCGTTCGACCGACACATTGGTGACGTTGCCATTGGCATCGACATMAATGATCAGGATGACTTCACCCTGGATACCTGCACGGAAAGCAGCCGGCGGGTAACGCGGGGGGTTCATGTTCTTCGAGGAGATATCGACACTGGCCTCGATCGTGCTCGGCGGCGCGGGCGGCGACGGCGGGCTCGGAGGAGTGACGATGTCGTTCGCACGCGGTTCCGGCACGTCGACCACAGGAGCCTGCGGCGGTGGCGGCACCGGCGACGGCTTCGGCGGCGACAGGTTCTTGACCGGCGGCGGCGGCGTTTCAGTCGGCGGCGGCGGCGGCGGCGGCGGTGGGGGCGGCGGCGGAGCGTCGACCAGGGTCACCATGATGTTGCGTTCCTTCTCCGCAGCAGCCTTGGGGGCCACGGCGGGGATCAGAAGCATCATGAAGGCGGTGAGATGCAGTGCGATTACAAAAGCGATACCCACGATCCGCGGCCAGCTGAAGCCGGTGTCATCGCGTTGTTCGTACCTGTGAACGACTAGTTGTTCCGTCATGCGCCAAGAGCTCATTAGTGGGGCCGGGATACCCGGGGACAGGTAGCCCATGATCAGCGGTGCATGACACCGCAGGAACCTCCAAGCTTATACCAATCCTGAGCGCCTGCGCATCACTGTGGCAGGCATTCAGGCGTTATTCCCACTTACTTCAGGTTGATGATTTTGTCAGCATCCTTGGGGTTCTTCACGCCCTTGGCTTTCGCCTGGCGCGCCGCTTCCTTGGCCTGCGGAATACGACCTTCCTGATACAGCACCTTGGCCAGGTTCAGGTAGGTTTCACCGTCCTTGGAAAGCGGGGCGGCGTTCTGCCACGCCTGGATGGCCTTGTCCGTCTGTTGCGGGTCGGAGTAGTAGTACGCCTGGGCCTGGGCCAGGTACACCTGGTAGTCCGGCTTCAGGATGCCCTTCTGCAACCCATCATTGATAACGGCAATTACGTCCTTTTCTTTGCCCTCGGTGTTGGCATAGATCGAATACAGCTGCTTGTATTCACGTTCGTCGGTGAGCTGACCGGCCGTGTACAGCTTGCCCATCACCGCGCCGGCCTTGTCCATCTGGTCAGCCTGCATGTACATGCTGGCCAGATTGAGCTGGGCCTTCTTGTCGGTCGGGTTCTTGGTGGCCAGCGCTTCGGCCTGCTTGACCGCTTCACCGGTCTGGCCGGCTTCGGACATGGCCGCCATCAACAGCTGGTTCCAGTTGTCCTTCGGCTCGGGCGAGCCGGCGATGGCCTGCTGCAGCACCGGGATGGCATCGGCGTAGCGCTCGGCCTGGTACAGCGCCTGGCCCTTGATGACCAGTTCTTCCGGCTTGGTCGACTTGCTTTCGGCCAGGTACTTGTCCAGCGTGGCCAGGCCCGCGGCGGTCTCGTTGTCCTGCAACTGCAGCTGGGCCAGCATCAGCATCGACTGGAAGTGGCCGTTGTTTTCCAGGCCGTTGAATTCCAGCACCTGCTGCAGGTACTTCTTGGCCGCAGCGGAGTCGTCGGTGTTGTAGGCGGCCTGGGAGCCCAGCTGCGCGGCCAGCGACTTGTCGTAGGTGTTGGCGGCGGGGTTGGCCAGGATTTCATCGGCCAGGGCCCGGGTTTCCGGGAACTTCTGGTYGTTGTAGCTGTCAATCAGCTTCTGCAGCTTGCTGCCGAGCTTGGCCGACGCCTTGAGGTTCGGCTCCTGGCGGGTCGCGTTCGGGTAGAGCGCCTCGGCCTTGGCCTGCTTGTTGCCACCGCTGCGGCCACCACGCTCGGACGAGCGGGAGGACTGGGCGAAGGCATCGGTGACCACGGCGCCACCAATGGCGGTCGCGATGAGGACGGAAAGGACGGCTTGCTTGTGATTGCTGAAAATCATCTTTCACCTCGATCGAACCGCCGCAGCGGCATCAAAACGGACTGTCAGAAAAATCTGAGCCGCCAAACGTATCAGAAACTGATGGCGTGAGAAATCGTTTCCGATGCTGCAATACAGCATCTTTTGCGCTGATCACCCGCACTTCGGCTTCCGCCCCGCTGCCTGCGCCTGCTGGTACACCCCGGCCAGGGCCGGCGCGTCGCGCTGCAGTTCGCGGATACGGTTGGCCGGGTCCGGGTGGGTGGACAGCCATTGCGGGGAGCGCCCGCCACTGGCGGCCATCATGTTCTGCCACAGGTTGACCGCCTGGCCGGGGTCGAACCCGGCCTCGGCCATCAGCCGTTGGCCGACCACGTCGGCTTCGTTTTCCTGGGCACGGGAGCCGGGGAGCAGGAAGGCCGCCTGCGCGGTCATGCCACCAAACTGATTGACAGTGTTGGCCGCACCTTCGCCGCCGGCCGCGCCGGCCAGGAGGCCTGCCACGGCTAACCCTGTGTTCGCTGTCATCTGCCGGGTCAGTCGTTCCTCGTGGTGCCGCGAGATGACATGGCCGATCTCGTGGCCGATCACCGCCGCCAGCTGATCTTGGTTCTTGGCCACGGTGAAGATGCCGGTATTCACCCCGACCTTGCCGCCTGGCAGCGCAAAGGCATTGGGTTCCTTGTCGACGAACACCGCCGTCTCCCACCGTACGCCACGGTACTGTGGCGGCAACTGGGCAACCAGCGCGTTGACCACGCACTGCACATAGCCGTTCTGGCGGCCATCGGTGCTGATCGTTTCCTTCTGCTTGGTCTCGGTAAACGCCTGCGCGCCGAGTTGGTCGAGTTCGGCCTGCGACACACCGCCCACCATCTGCCGGCGCCCGGTGGGCGAGGTGGTGGTGGCGCAGGCACTGACCAACACCGCAAGCGCAACGCCGAACAGCACTGGTTTCATCGCAGGTCCCCCGTGTTCATGTGCCCAGTGTGTAGGGCCCGGATGTAAATTTTCGTCAAGCGGGCGCGACGCTCAGTGAAGGCCAAGGAACACCAGCGCAGCCAGCGCGATCGCGTTGTTGAGTCCATGCGCCACGATCGGTGCCCATAGCGTACCGGTGCGCTGGTACAACCACGCAAACGCGGCGCCCATGCCGCCGTAGACCAGCCACAACTGGGCGATTTCCCAAGGGCCATTGGCGCTGGTGCCGGGAATTTCATGGATGAGCGCGAACGCCAGGCTGCTCAGCAGCATGCCCAGCCACATGCGGCCGGCCTGCCACAGGCGCCCGAACAGGACGCGACGGAACAGCAGTTCTTCGTAGGCCGGCGCAAGCACAACCGCAAACAGCGCGAGGAACCACGGGAAGCGGGTGAGGGCCTGTTCCATCAGCGCCAGGTTGGTCGGCACCGGTTCGATTCCGGCCTGCTTGGCCAGATAGGCGATGAGGTTGCTGCCGATCACCACGCCGGTGGCGACCAACAGCGTCCAGCCCCAGGTGGAGGGACGGCGTGCGGCCTGCAGCGAGGCGTTGCGTTCGCCGGCATCAGCACGGCGGCGCAGGAAATACAGCAGCAGCGCAGTGCCGCCGGTGGCGACCAGCGCCATGACGATCTGCGCCAGGGCACCGGGTTGGCCCAGTTGCTGGGCCAGGGCGCTGGCGTCGATCGCGTTGCCTTGACGTGCCGCTTCGGAGCCGACGACGGCGCCGCGGTACAGACCCCAGATCAGCCCACTAAGCAGGCTGAGCCCGAACAACGCCACGATGGCGATGCCCAGGTCGATGAAGAAACCCGCGACGGGCGATCGCGGCTTGCCGCCGGATGCGGTGGTTGAGGCAGGGGGCAGCGGAGGCGTGGTGGACGCCGGGGCAGTAGCGGACATCGGATTCCTGGCATCGAAAGGCGATGGCCGGCACGGTTGCAGGTCGCAACCGGCCGGCACTGCTTCGATTGTGTCRGATATCCAGGTTGGCGACCTTCAACGCGTTGTCTTCGATGAAGTCGCGACGCGGTTCGACCACATCGCCCATCAGGGTGCTGAAGATCTGGTCCGCAGCGACCGCATCTTCGATGCGCACCTGCAGCAGGCGGCGGGTGTCGGGGTTCACCGTGGTATCCCACAGCTGTTCCGGGTTCATTTCGCCCAGGCCCTTGAAGCGCTGGATCTGGCGACCCTTCTTGGCTTCATCGAGCAGCCAATTGCGCGCGTCGGCGAAGCTTTCGATCTCCACCGACTTGGCGCCGCGGCTGATCTTGGCGCCGTTGCGGACCAGGCCGTGCAGCAGCAGCGAGGACTGGTGCAGAGCACGCAGTTCGCCGGTTTCGAAGGCCACCAGCGGCAACACCTGGATCATCTGTTCGCCCATGTGGCGACGCGTGACCAGCAGTGCGGCCGGGCGCTCGTCGGTGGGTTCCTGCAGTTCCAGGCTGAAACGCGGCGAGCCCAGGCTGCCC
>NZ_JBFULB010000155.1:0-9072 GCF_056400545.1 Stenotrophomonas sp. P5_A8
GGCCGGGAGGGCGTCATTGCCGTCCCTGGGCACCTGCTCACTTGGCCGCGACACTATGCGCCAGCGGCCGCAGGCCGGCAATCCTGCCCGGCAACGGGCGTCAGCCGATCACGATGTAGTCGCTGACCAGCGCGATACCCCGGTGCGGGCCGGGCTGCAGTTGCACATGGCGGCCACCGACCTGGTCGATGGCGATGCAGTCGTCCACCTCCAGCAGGGCGTCGGTATGCGGCTTGATCCAGCTGGCATCGCGCAGCGCCTTGGCCTTGGATTTCGCCTCAGCGATGTCGCGGGCGACCAGCAGCTGGTAGTCGTGGGCCTCGCCGAGCGAGCGCGGCACGTAGCCGCCCAGATTGACGAAGAACAGCCGCGGGGCGCCAGGCGCGGGCGCGGCATCGCCGAAGCGGACCTGATGGCCGTCCACGCCGTCCACCGCCAACCAGCCATCCACGTGCAGACCCTTGGCCTGGCCGAACCAGTCCGCGCGCAACTGCGGGTACGCATCCTCCACGCGGTCGACATTGGCGAAGGCCACGTCATGGACTTCGATCCGCGCACGCGCGTGGCGTCCGCCGAGCATGAACACGTGCAGCACTGCGCTCTCCTGGAACCTGTGGAACGGCGCGTAGTGTAGCGCCGCCACCACGCGGCCGCGGCAACGACGGTGGTATCGTCAGCCACTGATCACGCAGGAGCGACCCCCATGACATTCCTTTCGCGCAGCCTCCCACCGAAGGTGCTGGTTCCGGCGCTGGCCATCGTGTCCAGCCTGGCGCTGGCTGCCTGCGTCAGCACGCCCGGCCCGGTGGTCAAGGGCCCTGGACTGTGCAAGGCCGATGGCCTTGCCTGGGCGGTCGGCCAGCCCGCCRATGAGGCCAACATGCGCAAGCTGGCGGCGCAGAGCGGTGCCGGACTGGTGAACCCGATCGGCCCGGAAACCATCACCACCCGCGACCTGCGCCAGGATCGCCTGCGGGTGTTCATCGACAAGAACAACCTGATCACCGCCGTTCGCTGCGAGTGATCGCAACGGCGGGGCCAGCGGATCGCATGTCGGTGTGCAGCCACCCGTGGGCTGGCGCTACCGCCAGTGCGCGTGCCTTGGAGTCTGGCCGATGCCGGGATTGAACGCATTGGTCGGGTCCAGCTGGCGATAGAAGGCCGCCAGCGCCGGCTTGGCCGGATACAGGTGGCCGACATTGTGCTCGGCCGGGTACTCCGCACCGCGCTGGTCCAGCAGCGCCCACATCGCATGCTCGATCGCCAGCGGGTCTTCGCCCTTGCGCACGATGTAGTCCTGGTGGAAGACGTGGCATAGAAAGTGCCCGTAATAGAGCTTGCCGGCCAACCGCGCCTCCAGTGCCGCCGGCAGCTGCTCCATCCACTGCCGGTCATCGCGGCGCAGCGCCACGTCGAGGGCGACGATGTCTTCCACCGCGTCGCGATGCACCGCGCGATAACGCACCGCGGCACCGGCCACCGCGAAGCGATGCAGGAACGCCTTGCGCCCTTCCTCTGCCGTGCAGTGGAAATAGTCGCCTTGCCCATCGGCAAAATGCGCGCGCAGGAACGCGTCCGTCGCGGCGGCATCCACTGCGGATACTTTCAACAGGAGATGGTGCTCGTAGCGGTCACGAAACTGTGTCATGCGCGGCGGCAGGTGCGCGGGCAACAGCTGCATCGCCGCCTGGAGCAGCCGATCGGTAACCCCGCGCAACCCCACCGACTCGAACCAGCCATCGATGCGGCTCTTGAGTGCGAACGCGGCCGGCACCCGCGCCGTGCCGAGCCGGTCGATCAGCAGGAAGGTGTCCTTGCCGTAACGCTGCCCGATATCGAACGCCTCCCGATGCAGGTACTCCCCGGAGATCGGCAGGCGCTCGAAGGCGGTGAGCAGGTGGCGGCGGATGCCGGTCAGGTCCTCCATCGCATTGCTGCCGATGTAGAACACCTCGCTACGCTCGCGTTCGAAGGTATCCAGGCGCACCGCGAACACCGCCAGCTTCCCCGCCGAACCGGCCGCTTCGAAATGACGCGACGGATCGGCATTGAAGCGCGCCGGGGTCGGCGCATCCACCTGCCGCACCTGGGTGGCATAGCGTGGATCGGTGGCTGCGCGGCCGCTGTGGTTGTCCACGTCGGTGGCGGTGTAGTCGCCGCGCTGCAGGCGTTCGAGCATCTGCTCCGGATCTTCGCCGAGCGCAATGCCCAGATGATTGATCAGCTGCAACTGCCCCTGCGCGTCCACCTGCGCAAACAAGGCCAGCTCGGTGTACGCCGGGCCGCGCCGCACCAGCGCACCCCCGGAGTTGTTGCAGACACCGCCCAATACCGAGGCGCCGATGCACGACGACCCGATCACCGAATGCGGCTCGCGGTCCAGCGGCGCCAGCGCCTGCTCCAGGCGATCCAGCGTGGCCCCGGGCAGGCACACCACCTGGCGGCCGTCGTTGAGCAGCTGGATGCCGGTCAGGCGCAGCGTGTTGAGGATCACCACCGGGCGGTCGTAGTCGGCGCTATCGGGCGTTGACCCGCCGGTGAGGCCGGTGTTGGCCGCCTGCATGATGACGATGGCCTGCGCGGCGACCACCGCCTGCAGCACCCGCCACTGCTCCACCAGCGTACCCGGGCGGACCACCGCCAGCACCGGGCCATCGCCGAAGCGGTAGCCCTTGCGGAAGCGTCGGGTCGGCTTGTCGCCGCTGAGCACATGGGCGGCACCGACGATGTCGCGGAGCTGGGCCAGCAATGCGCCGGTACCGGCGGCCCCCCTCACCGCGACACCTGCGTGTACCGGGTGACTTCGGCAAGCGACTGGCGGCTGATGTCGGCGATGGTTGTCGCGCCGGTGAGCGTCATCGCCACGCGCATTTCCCGGGCGATCAGGTCGAGCAGGTTCGCCACGCCCTCCCCGCCCTGCGCCGCCAGCGCGTACACGAAGGCGCGACCCAGCAGCACGCTGTCGGCGCCCAGCGCCAGCATGCGCACCACGTCCAGCCCGTTGCGGATGCCCGAGTCGGCCAGGATCTTCAGCTCCCCTTTGACCGCATCGGCAATCGCCGGCAACGCCCGTGCGGTGGACAGCACGCCGTCCAGCTGGCGACCGCCGTGGTTGGACACCACGATGCCATCGGCGCCAAAGCGCACCGCATCGCGCGCGTCCTCCGGATCGAGGATGCCCTTGATCACCATCGGACCGGTCCAGAACTCACGGATCCACTCGAGGTCCTTCCAGGAAATGGACGGGTCGAAATTGCTGCCGAGCCAGCCGATGTAATCGGCCAGGCCGGTAGCGCTGCCCCGGTAGGTGGAAATGTTGCCCAGGTCATGCGGGCGGCCCAACAGGCCCACATCCCACGCCCAGCGCGGATGGGTCACGGCCTGCAGCATGCGCCGCAACGGCGCACGCGGACCGCTCATCCCCGAATGCGCATCGCGGTAGCGCGCACCCGGGGTGGGCATGTCCACGGTGAACACCAGCGTGGTCACCCCGGCGGCCTTGGCCCGCTCCAGCGCATTGCGCATGAAACCGCGGTCCTTGAGCACGTACAGCTGGAACCACATCGGACGATCAATGGCCGGTGCCACTTCCTCGATCGGGCACACCGACACCGTGGACAGGGTGAACGGAATGCCGCGGCTGGCCGCCGCCCGTGCCGCCTGCACTTCCCCCCGGCGCGCATACATGCCGGTCAGCCCGACCGGGCCCAGCGCCACCGGCATCGCCAGGCGCTCGCCGAACAGCTCGGTCTCCAGGCTCAGCTCGGCCACGTTGCGCAGTACCCGCTGCCGCAACGCGATGTCGGCAAGGTCGGACACGTTGCGCTTGAGCGTGTGCTCGGCATAGGCGCCACCATCGATGTAGTGGAACAGGAACGGCGGCAGCCGCCGTTGGGCGGCGGCGCGGTAATCGGTGGAGGCGGCAATGATCATGGGTCAACCGTGGGCAGGAGGAAGCTGCGATGCGCGGGCGCGCCGGGCCTCGTTGTCATCGAGCGTGCGCAGGGAGGCGTGCACGAATGCCAGGTGTGCATGCGCGGCGGCGCGCGCGCGTTCGGGGTCGCCGGTCAGCACCCCGTCCATCAGCTCGCGGTGCTGCGTCGACAGCGGCTCAAACGTGCGGGGCGAGGTGTAGAGCCGTTCACGGCTCTGCGAGATATTGGTCTGCAACAGCTCGAACAGGCCACGCATCACCTGCAGCAGCACCAGGTTGTGCGAGGCCTCGGCGATGGCCAGGTGGAAGGCCGCATCCGCGCGCGCCTCGCCGGCGGGATCGTCCTTGCCGTGCGCGGCGAGCATGTGCTCGAAGGCCGCACGGATCTTCGCCCGGTCCGCGTCGGTGGCGCGCAGCGCGGCGTGCCAGGCGGTCGCACCCTCCAGCGCATGGCGGATCTCCAGCACATCGAAGCGGTACTCCGGGTCGTTCTGGAACACCGGCAGGTAGGGCAACAGCGACGCGTCGACGCCCGGGTGCGTACGTGCCATCGGCACGCTCACGTAGGTGCCGCCACCAACCCGCGCCGTCAGCAGGCCCTGGCTGGACAGCTGGGCGATGGCTTCGCGCAGCGCCGTGCGCGATACGCCCAGCTGCACCGCCAGCGCACGCTCGGCCGGCAGCCGATCGCCGGGTTGCAGGTTCCGGGCATGGACCAGCTCGCGCAGCTGCACGGCCACCCGGTCAGACAGGCGTTCGTGCTTCACGTCGTCACCGGCGCGAACACGCACAAGCACCGGACACGACCGGTATCGGGATCGGGGAACGTCCAAGCCAGCATCGGCGGGTCTCATCAGCAACGGTCAGGTGTGGCCGCGCGATGTTCATCGCGTGCCGGCAGCGCTCTGCAACCACCGGAGATGTGGTATGACCACTTCCCCGGAACGGGCACAGAACCATCGACACCCGACTACGACGGGAGCGACAAGCCCATTAAACCATAGCGATCACCGACCCGCTTGGTATGACCATTATCCGCAACCGCAGTCGCTCGCCGGACCTTTCAGCTCCACGCCATTGCCGTCGGGATCGCGCAGGAACACCGACATGCCATCGCCCTCGGCGCCATAGTTGCTGGCCGGCTTGCCGGTCAACGCCACCCCGTGCGTCTGCAGATGCTCGCGTAGATGGGCCACATCGAAGGGCTCCACGCGCAGGCAGACATGGTCCACATTGCGGCCCTGCTCGCCCGCCGCTGCACCGCCCTGCACGCCCAGCGGCCCGTCGACACCGACCAGGTCGATCATCGATGCGCCAGCATGCAGGTGCACCATGCCCAGCGATGGCCGCTCACGCGCCACCGTGCAGCCCAGCACGTCACGATAGAAGTGCACCGCGCGCGGCAAGTCCTGCACGCGCAGTACTACGTGGTCGATGCGTTGGATCTCGAACGGACGTTCGCTGCTCATGAGGGCTCCAGTTTCTTGGCGATACGGCTGAACACGGCCAGCACGATCAGGCACAGGATGCAGACACCGATGGCGATCACGTACTCGCCGATGCCCACTGCAATGCCGATGGAGGCGGACATGATCAACGAACTGGCGGTGGTCAGGCCGCTGACCTGGTCGTCGCGCGTACCGCGCAGGATGGTGCCGGCCGCGACGAATCCGACGCAGGCGATCACCGCTTCGATCAAACGCACCGGATCGACCTGGAGCAGGTCGCGGTAACGCTCCTGCTGGAAGTGTTCGGCGATGCTGTCGCCCAGGCCGACGATGAGCGCGGCCGCCCCGGCGATGAGCATGTGCGTACGCAGCCCGGCGGCGTGCTTGCCCATCTCGCGCTCGATGCCGATCAGGCCGCCAAACACCATCGCTGCGGCAATCCGCAGCAGGATCGATAGATCTTGTTCCAGTCCCATCCGCCGCTCCTTACCTGTTCGGCCCAGCCTTGCGTGGCCGCCGTGGCAGCACCGTGAAGGGAGGCGTGAGGCGGATGTGCACGGTCATGCGGGGTTGGGAAACGCCGCACGACCGTACCGCAGGAACCGAGGCCGGGAGCGCCGCGCTTACTGCGCCAGGTAGCCGCCGTCGATGGCGTAATAGGTGCCGGTGGCGAACGACGTATCATCGCTGGCCAGCCATGCCACCAGTGCAGCGACCTCGTCCGGCTTGCCCAGCCTGCCCAGCGCGTGCTTGCTTTCCAGTGCCTGCTTTACCGTGGGATCCATCTTGTCCAGCAGTGGCGTGGCGATGAAGCCTGGGCCCACCGCATTGACGCGGATGCTGTCCTTGGCATGCTCCCACGCAGCGGTCTGGGTCAGCCCGACCACGCCGTGCTTGGCCGCCACATAGGCGGCCGACTTGTTGAATCCGACCTGGCCCAGGATCGAGGCCATGTTGATGATGCTGCCGCCCTTGCCACCGCGGCGCATCGCCTGGATCTGCGCGCGCTGGCACAGGAACACGCTGGTCAGGTTGACGTCGATGACCCGCTTCCAGCCGTCCACCGGATAGTCGCCGCTGGTTGCCGACGGCCCGCCGATGCCGGCATTGTTGACCGCGATATCCAGCCCGCCCAGTTCCTGCACGGTGCGCTGCACCGCCGCGTCCACCGCCTTTTCATCGGTCACATCCAGCGCGATGCCGATCGCCTTTGCACCCTTGCTGCGCAGCGCCTCGGCGGTCTTCTGCACCGCCTCCTCCTTCAAGTCCCACACCGCGACCGCCGCGCCGGATGCGGCGAGCAGTTCGGCCGCTGCCAGGCCGATGCCGGACACGCCACCGGTCACGATCGCCACCTTGCCCTTGAGCTGATAATCAATCATCGCGTTGTACCTCTGGTTGGAATACGGGGCAGGCATCGCCTGCATCGGCCATCACCGTACGCCTCAACGGCGTTACAGAACGTGCACATGGGCGCCCGCAACAATGCTTCCCATCGCTGCAACGCACCGGCCCCTATGCTGGCGGTCGTACGTCCACATCTCCAACATCTACGCTGCGCATTCGCGGCGCCCTCCTCCCCCAAGGTATGCACATGACTTCTCCCAGCGACGGCCCCCTTTTCACCCCTACCCGTCTCGGCGCGATCGCGGTCGCCAACCGCATCGCCATGGCACCCCTCACCCGCAACCGCGCCATCGAAGGGCGCGTGCCCAACCCGCTCGCCATCCAGTACTACGCGCAGCGCGCCAGCGCCGGCCTGCTGATCGCCGAGGCCACGCAGATCAGCCCGCTCGGCCAGGGCTATCTGGATACGCCCGGGATCTACAACCAGGCCCAGATCGACGCGTGGAAGAAAGTCACCGATGCGGTGCATGACGCCGGCGGCAAGATCGTGCTGCAGCTGTGGCATGTCGGCCGCATCTCGCACACCAGCCTGTTGCCCGAAGGCCAGGTGCCGGTCGCGCCAAGCGCGCTGCAGGCCAAGGCCAAGACCTTCACCGCCAAGGGCTTTGAAGACGTTTCGGTGCCACGCGCACTGGAGCTGTCGGAGATTCCAGCGCTGATCCAGGATTACCGCCAGGCCGCACGCAATGCCATCACCGCCGGTTTCGACGGCGTGGAAGTGCACGCCGCAAACGGCTACCTGATCGACCAGTTCCTGCGGGACGGCAGCAACCAGCGCACTGACGAATATGGCGGCAGCATCGAGAACCGTACGCGCCTGCTCGATGAAGTGGTCCGTGCGATTGCCTCGGAAATCGGCGCCGAACGCACCGGTGTGCGCCTGTCGCCGGTGACCCCGGCCAACGACGCCCACGACTCGCAACCGCAGCCGCTGTTCGAACGCGCCGTCGAGCGTCTGGACGCGATCGGTCCGCTGGCCTTCATCCATGTCATCGAGGGCGCCACCGGCGGCCCGCGCGACAACATCGCGTTCGACTACCAGGCGCTGCGCGCGAAGTTCAAGGGCGCGTGGATCGCCAACAACGGCTACACCAAGGACACCGCCGAAGCGGCCATCGCCTCGGGCTACGCCGATGTGATCGCCTTCGGCCGTCCGTTCATCGCCAACCCCGACCTCGTCGAGCGCTTCCGCCTGGGCGTCGCCTTGTCCGAGCTGGACCCGGACACGCTGTACGGCGGCGGGTCGCACGGCTACACCGACTACCCGAGCGTGTCAGGCTCGTAACCGCCGTAGAGCCGACCGTTGGTCGGCTGCCTCGCGTAATGCCGACGCCGGTCGGCTGCCTTGGGTGATGCCGACGCTGACCGGCTGTCCTGGTAGAGCCGACCGTTGGTCGGCTCCTCGGACATCCGTCCACGCTCATGAGGAGCCGGCCAGCGSCCGGCACTACCGCATCGCTGGCGTCACATCGCCGCCCCGCAGCACCGGCATCAACGCATCCGGCAATCTGCACGGCTGCCGCGGCGTACTATCCACCCGCCATCCCTTGCCCAACAGCACCCCTGCGCCGCCCGCAAGCACCTCATCGCCAGGCGCCGGGCAACTGATATCGCTGACCAGCACCTGCCCGTTCCGGTCCAGCCATTGCTGGACGAAATAGGGGCCATCGACCAACTGCATCGTTCCCAGGTTGACGCGAGCCACCGCCTGGCCCTGGACAGCGCCGCGCCACGTCGTTTCCAACGTCACGCCGGTGAACAGCAACCGTCGTCGCATCAATACGTGGTAGTCGGCGTCCAGCAACGTCAGCTCCTCTCCCCCATCCTCCAGGTAACGCCGCGTCCAGGTGCGGTCTTCGCCCCACGGCAGAACCTCCAGAAAGGTCTGGGCCAGCGGCTCGCTGCCATCGGCCAGCATCAGGCCCTGCTGCCCATCGCGGCGGAACACCAGCCGGCGTGCATCCAGATGCTCTACCCCGCTGAAGGCGCGCCCGACCACCTTGCCGCTCTGCAGGTTGTATAGCCGGTTCTGCCCTGCAACGTGGTCCCACAGCAGCAGCAGCGGCGGCGCCACATGATCATCGTCGATCGCAAGCCCCGCAGGCACCGTGTGTGCGGCGCCGCCGTTCCACCACAGCCGGGGCGAACGCTCGCCCGCCAGGGTACCCAGCACCCCACCGCCAACCGCGTCGAGATCGACCACGTTCGACGGCGCGAACAGGGTCCGTCCCGCGCAGTCGAGCACCGCCGCGCGACGCGATCCGTCCGCCGGGCGCACCCGCC
>NZ_JBFULB010000156.1:0-8944 GCF_056400545.1 Stenotrophomonas sp. P5_A8
CCTACACACGGTCGCGCAGGAAATGGAAGCTGGTGATGCTGGCACTGGGGGTCGGCGGACTGCTGGCCGGCTACGCCGCCGCATGGGTCACGTTGTGAGTTGGCCTGTCTACGTGCGCGCCCAGGCACCGAATAAAAAGGGAGTTATCTGATGCTGTCCAAACTGAGCAACGTGCTCAAGGCGATCTACTGGAGCGTCCGCCGTGCACAGGGCCAAGGTGTTTCCGCAGGAAGCATCTTCTCTGCGCTTGCGCGTGCCTCGCGCAAGGGGCCGCGACAATTGGTGCGGGCGATCCTTGCCTATGCCAATGGGCCGCAGACCCCGCCGAACCCGCTTGCGCCTGATGCGTATGCGCAGTGGCTGGCCGCCCAGCGACCGGTGCCGGTACCGGCCGACGCCGGCCTGATCAGTGTGGTGATGCCGGTCTGCAACACGCCGGAGAATTTCTTGCGCGAGGCCATTGCCAGCGTGCAGCAGCAGACCTACCGGAACTGGGAAATCTGCATTCACGACGATGCTTCCGACCAACCGCATGTCGCCTCGATCCTCGCCGAACTGCAGCGCGAGATCCCCACGWTACGGGTGACCCGTTCGGCGCAGCGCAGTGGCATTGCAGCGACCACCAACGCGGCGCTCGCGCAGGCCAGCGGTCGTTGGGTGACGTTCCTGGATCATGACGACCTGCTCGAACCCGACGCGTTGGCCTCGGTCGTCGAATGCCATGTCCGTACCAACGCCGATATCGTGTACTCCGACCATGACGTGCTGGGTGATGACGGACGCCTTCGTCACCCGTATTTCAAGCCGGACTGGAACCATGACCTGTTCATGGCGCAGATGTACCTGGGTCATTTGGTCAGCTTCGAGCGCAACTTGATCCAGCGTCACGGCGGTCTGGACAGCAGCTGCGATGGTTCGCAGGATTACGACCTGGTCCTGCGCTGCGTGGCTGACGGTGCGCGTGTAGCCCACGTGCCGCGCGTGTTGTACCACTGGCGCGCCCATGCCGGCTCGACGGCCGCCAATGCCGGTTCCAAGCCCTACGCGCACGATGCCGGCAAACGCGCGATCCAGCGTCATGTCGATGTGCTCTACCCGGGTGCCCAGGTGGACGATGGCAAGCAGCTTTTCTGCTACGACGTCCGCTACCCGATCCTCGCGCCTGCGCCGATGGCCAGCATCATCATCCCGACCCGCGACGGACTGGACCTGCTGCGCACCTGCGTCGAATCGCTGCTGGCAATGACCGACTACCCGGCCTACGAGATCATCGTGGTCGACAACGGCTCTACCCAGCCCGAGACGCTGGCGTGGTTGCAGGTGATGTCGCAGCGCGGTGATTTCCGGGTCATCGACGCCGACGTGCCATTCAACTGGTCGGCGCTGAACAACCTGGCTGCCGCCCAGGCACGTGGCGACGTGCTGGTGTTCCTGAACAACGATACCGAGGTCATCAAGGGCGACTGGCTTCAGCGCCTGGTGGAGAATGCGTTGCGCCGCGATGTCGGTGTCTGCGGTCCACTTCTGCTGTACGGAGACCGCACCATCCAGCATGCCGGTGTTGTGATCGGCATGGGCGGCTGGGCCGACCATGTCTTCAAGGGCGAGGTGCCCCAGCACAACCAGAACCTGTTCGTGTCGCCGGTGCTGCAGCGTCAGGTGCTGGCCGTCACCGGCGCCTGCATGGTCATTGCCCGCGACAAATTCGAGCAGGTCGGTGGCTTCGACGAATCGTTCATCGTGTGTGGCAGTGATGTCGAACTGTGCCTGCGTGCTTATGCCGCTGGCTTCCATACGGTCTACGTGGCCGAGTCTTCGATGATCCACCATGAATCCAAGACGCGCGATCCGCGTGCCATCCCGGAGAGCGATTTCGTGCGTTCGGCGCAGGCTTATTCGCCGTACCGCGAAGAAGGCGATCCGTTCTACAGCCCCAACCTGGATTACATGGCGTCCTCACCGCGCCTGAAGCGGAGCGAGGCATGAGTCGTCTGGCTTCGCTCCTGCGACGTGTCGCCGGTCGTCTCGAGGCCGGTGGCCCGGCCAGTGTGGCCCCGGCCACCAGCGTCGGGGAAATAACGCCTTGTGATGCGCGCCACGACCCGTGGCAGGGCAAGCGGCTGAACCTGGTGCTGCCCTCGATCAACCGCCGGCACTATTTTGGCGGCATCCATACTGCAGTGTTGATCTATCGGGAGCTGTGCCGGTTCTTCCCCGCCTCGCGCATCATCCTGGTGGACAGCGAGCCAGATGAGGAGGCGCTGTCGCGCTTCGCCGACCATACCCTGGTGTCCGCCGGCACCACGTCCGATGCACAGCGCCAGATCGTTCCGTTCAGTGACCGCTATGGCAAAACCTTGCCGGTTGCGGGCGAGGACATCTGGGTAGCCACCGCGTGGTGGACGGCATATGCCGCGCAGCGGCTGTCGGCTTGGCAGGACGCCAACGGCGGGATCGACCGTCCAATGGTCTACCTGATCCAGGATTTCGAGCCTGGCTTCTATGCATGGTCCAGCCAGTACGCGCTGTCGCTCAGCACCTACCGGTGCGACCGTGACATCGCGATCTTCAATACCGGCCTGCTCGCCGACTTCTTCGCCCATCACGGCATGCGGTATGCAACTGCCAGCGTATTCGAGCCGGTGCTGCATGACGGCCTGCGTACTGCCTTGGCCGAGGCGCGCAATGCCACCACCGCGCGCGAGCGGCGGATCGTCGTCTATGCGCGCCCGGGGACCCCGCGCAACGCGTTCGAGCTGATCTGCGAAGGCCTGCGCCTGTGGGGCTGGAAGGATCCGCGCTCGGCCCAATGGCAGGTGGCCGCCCCGGGCGAGATTGAAAACGACCTGGACCTGGGGCCGTTCAAGCTCAAGGCGCTGGGCAAGCTGGACATCGATGCGTACGCCACGCTGCTATCGACGTCGTCGATTGGGCTGTCGTTGATGGTGTCCCCGCATCCGAGCTATCCGCCGCTGGAGATGGCGGCGTTCGGCATGTCGGTGCTGACCAACCGCTACGACAACAAGCGGCTGGACGAGACCGTGGCCAATGTCCATTCGCTGGCGTCGATGACGCCCGAGGCTATCTGCGCGGGTCTGAGCGCACTGGTCGACGCGTGCGAAGCGCGTGGCATGATGGCCGCGCCGGTGGCCTCGGGAGACCACCCATTGATGGCGCAGGGCAGTTTCGACCGGATCGCCGCTGGCGTGGCGCAGGCACTGGCGTAACCACATCGATGGGCGCCGGTGCACAGGGATTGGACAGGGGACGTACATTGGATGTGTTGAAAACACGCATGCGCAGCAAGCGCTGGCTGTTCCTGCTGTACCTGGTGGTGGTGGCGCTGTTTGCCAGAACCCGTTGGCAGTTCGAATTCATGCTGCTGCTTACGGTGTCGCTGCTCACGATGTCGCTGATCGGACACCGGCTGCTCACCTGGCTGGGGATAGTGCCGCAGCCAGGTGCACCGCTGCTGTTTTTCAAGGCGTTGCTGGGCCAGTTCGTACTGATCGTGGCGTGGTTGTTGTGCAGCCCGCTGACCTATGCGTGGACGCAGGGCCTGGGCCTGCCATGGGCCCTTCCGTTGCTCGTGATGGGCGTGGCCGGCGCGGCAACGTGGAGCTTACTCAAGGACAGAGGGCGCGGCCTGTCGGGCGGCAACGTTGCGCCRGGATCGGCATTGGCATGGGTCCCGGCAGTGCTGGGCGGGCTGGTCTGTCTGAAGCTGGCTGCGTATTACTCCATGCGTGCCGGCAGCCTGGGGCTGGATACGCACCAGCACATCGCTTTCAGCCTTGATCTGTTCCGCGCCGGCTATCCCAAGCTCAGCGCGGGCAGTACGGACTGGGTGGAAAAGTACCCGAAGATGTTGCACCTGCTCACCTCCTTGTGGGCGTGGCCTGGGCTGGGCCACCACATGGGACCGTTCCTGAAGGTGCAGCCGGTACTGCAGGCGACGCTGGCGCTGTTTGCACTGTTCGAGCTGACCGGGTGCTGGTTGCGCCGGAGCCTGGTCGATCTGCGGTTGCAGACCGCCTTCGCAGCGTTGGTGTCGTTGCTGTGGTGCTACGTAATGGTGCGCGGCACGTCGTACCTGTATCCAATGCCGGACCTCAACAGTACCGGGCGGCTGGCAGCATTCGGCGTGTTGCTCGCGCCGACCTTGTGCGCCGTGCTGTGCTGGCTGGTACCTGCACGCGCGACCCAGCTGTTGGCATGGACGTTGTTTGCGTTTGCCGGTGCGATGGCGGCAAAACTCAATCCGTCACTGGTCATCGGCTATGCCAGTTATGCCGTGCCGCTGTTTGCGGTGGTGATGCTGGTGCCGTGGTGGAAGACCGGCAGCGTAGGCGGGCGGCTGGGGCGGCCGGCGCTTGGGATGCTTGCCGGCGGCCTGCTGGGCGGCCTGTTGCTGGCATGCGATCCGTACTACCTCCAACTGCTCGCTGAAGTAAGTCCTACTGTTCATCAGTTTGTCGAGAACACCCTCGGCTTGCGCGTGCTGGAGACCTCGCACGACATCAGCTCGGCCAGCGGCGGCCTCGCGCGCGTGTGGGAAGTGCTGCGCTGGGAACTCTGGTACGGTCCGCAGCCGGCGCTATGGGACCAGGGATTGCCTGCGGCCGCACAGATATTCAGTGCAAAGCTGCTCTGGGCGACGCGTGTGGCTGCGGTCCTATCGCTGCTGCTAAGCCTGGCCTTCATGGTGCTGCTGCCGCGCAGACAGCCACAGCGTAATGGCTTCGTGCTGCTGTTCGTGTTGCAGGTAGGTGCGTTGCTGGCCGTGGTGATCGCGCTGCGCTCGTCCAACATCATCTCGCTTGTGCTGGGCCACGAGACCTTGCAGGCCAGTCTGCTCAGCACCTATACCCAGCGCTACGTGGACCTGCTGGCCATGTACAGCGTGCCGATCCACTGGCTGCTGCTGTGCGCCACCGCCGTGCTCGGCTGGGATGCGCTACGCTCCCTGCGCGGCGCGCCGGCTGCGGCCGACGCGGCGCCGCGTTGGGCGGGTTGGGCGGTATTACTGGTCCTGCTCGCCTGCACGTTCGCCTTCCGCAAGATCGATGTCCAGGGCCCGCCACCGAAGAGCATGGGCTGGACGCTGCCGGTCACCGAGAAGAAGGTGCGTCAGTTCCGAGCTGCCGAGGCTCGGCTGCCCAAGGACGCCGTGGTCCTGGCGCCTGCCTACAGCAAAGTGCTCAACGGCCGCGAAGACTGGGTGCTGCCGGCGGGTGAAATCGCCTCCTACCTGCCGTTTGGCGCGCGCGACTACCTATTCAACGTGCGCCTGGGCAGTGGCTACTCCTTGCAGGCCCATGACCTGGACGCCGCGTTCTGCCACGCATCGCGTGCCGACGCGCGCGCGCTGCTGCGTCGGCAGGGCATTACCCACATCATTGCCACCCGCGGCAGTGCCCGCGCACCGCTGTTCGACCGGGAGTACTGTTCGCTGAGCTATCGCGACCTGGGCATCTGGGGCAGTGAGGTGTCCGAGGGCCCGGATGGCATCGTGTTCTACCGTATCCTGCCCTGACCGATGATCCGCCGAGACACGCCGATGAGTTCCCTGCCAGTCACTTCCGTCCATCCGCCGCGCGTCGCCGTGGTCATTCCTTGCTACAAAGTGACCCGGCACATCCTCGGGGTGATCGCGGCAATCGGACCGGAAGTAACCGCCATCTACTGCGTCGATGACGCATGCCCGGAGTCGTCCGCAGACCTGATTGAGCGCCAGAACACCGACGCGCGGGTGCGGGTGGTTCGCCGGGCCGAAAACGGGGGCGTGGGCGCGGCCGTGCTCAGCGGCTATGCGCAGGCGGTGGCCGATGGCATGGATGTCATGGTCAAGATCGACGGCGATGGCCAGATGGATCCGCTGCTGCTGCCGCACTTCGTCAATCCCATCCTTCGCGGCGACGCCGATTACACCAAGGGCAACCGCTTCTGGGATCTCACCCAGATCCGACAAATGCCCTGGATCCGACGGGTGGGTAATCTCGGTCTGTCGTTCCTGGCCAAAGCCTCGACCGGCTACTGGGACACTTTCGATCCGACCAACGGCTACACCGCCATCCACGCGCGCGTGGCCGAGCGGCTGCCGGTGGAGGTCATCAGCAAACGCTATTTCTTCGAAACCGATGTGCTGTTCCGGCTCAACACCATGCGTGCGGTGGTGGCCGACGTGCCGATGGACGCGCGTTATGGCGACGAACAAAGCAACCTGAGCATCGGCAAGGTGCTGGGCGAGTTCGCGGTCAAGCACCTGCGCAATCTACTCAAGCGCATTGCCTACAACTATTACCTGCGTGACCTGTCGATCGCCTCGTTTGAACTGGTCGCCGCCGCCATCCTGTTGGTCGGTGGCGCCACCTACGGCGGCTGGCACTGGTGGCAGGCGGCTTCGCAGGACCTGCCCTCGCCAGTGGGGACGGTCGTCCTGCCGGCAATTGCGCTGGTCAGCGGCCTGCAGTTCCTGCTGGCCTTCATCGGCTATGACATCGCCGCCGTGCCACGCCGTGCTTTGCACGGATCGCTCATTCCGCTGCGCTGAGTCGTACCGGCCCCGAAGGGGCTACGCCCCTTCGGCCGATGCGGAGTGGGTGCCGTTGATTGCACCCACTGACCCGACCCGTCGTGGCGCCTCCCCTACTGGTAGTTGAAGGCGCCGCTGCAGATGCCGGGAAGCACGATCTTCATCGGGCCCGGCGCCAGCGCCGAGCGCGGCGCATAGAGTTTGAAGGGCGCGCCGTAGTCCTTGCTGTCGGCGCCCCTCTCGGGGACTGCCAGGATACCGCGGCCGATGATCCGGTCCTGTGCGTCCAGCAGGTACAGCGTGCTCAGGCTGTGTCCCAGTCGTTCGTCCACCAGGCCGCCCTGCAGGCGTGTCCACCCTTGGGACTGAGGCAGGTCCGTGGTGACCGGGGGCACCACGCCGCAGCCTGCCGCAGGCGCATCAGCGTAGACCGTGCCAATGCTCTCGGAGGCATCGTGGATCCAAGGACTGGCGAAGATGGACAGGTCCTGTGCGGCCGCCTCGTGCGCGATCTGCAGCACGCGTGGTGAATCGGGATACGTCCACATCAGCTGTTCGTCATCGCGGGCTCCCATCTCCAGCGCCATCGCGGCGACGACCCGCTCGAAATCAGCGAGTGGATTGTGCTTGAGCGCGTTCCATTGCAAGGGCACGAAGACCAACGGAATGATGAGCAGCACGCTGGCCCAGTGACCGCGCGCCCAGGCAAAGCGCGTCGACAGGCGGGCCACGCCCAGCGCCAGCACGCAGCCGATGATGAGCAGGGCCGGCGTCGTGTAGCGGCTGGCAACGGCACTCTCCAGCCCGAAAACGATCCGGCTGGTGGCGACCGCGAATGCCGAGGCCCCGAGGTAGGCCAGGAACAGCCCGATGACCAGTTCCATATCCACCGAGACGCGGCGCCGCAGCAACGCGGCCCCGCCAAGCAACGCGGCCAGTACCGTGATCAAGCCGCCACATGCAGCGGCCAGACGGACATTGGGCGCCGCGTCGGGCACCAGGTGTGCGAACGGGCTGCCCAGGTAGGCAAACAGGAACCACAGCACGCCGCGCGGCTGGCGGCCCAGGGTGACCGCCAACGAGTCCTTGCTCGGCGACACGTAGCCATGGAAATAGAGTGCGCAAACGGCGATGGCGACCAGTAGGGCCAAGCCGCTGCGGCGCCAGCCCTGACGGCCTATCACGCAGCCGGCGAAGATCAGCCAGGAGGCGACGACGCCATTGGCCATGCTGCCGGCGGCGAGCACGCCCACGCCCAGGCTTGCGGCAAACCACCAGTGCCGCCGTTGGCCAGGGAGACTGGACTTCCATAGCAACACCAGGCCCACCAGCGGCAACAGCTGGGCAAGGAAGAACTGGCTCTGGAAGCCCCAGGTGAGGTTGTTCTCCTGGGTCCAGAGAAAAGCCAGGCCCAGGATCACCGCCATGGTGATCTTCATGCTGGTGGTGACTGGCGTGGCAATGCGCGATGCGCACCAAGCCAACAGGCCGAACATCACCGCGGCCAGCAGGTAATTGACGATCAACAGGAAGACCGCCTGGCCCCCAAAATACTTGAGGTCCAGGAAGAACAATGCACGGGCCAGCACGATGCGATGCTCGTTGTGCTGTGCCCACCATGCCGATGCATCGATCTGCTGATGCATGTAGAAGCCCAGCGAGCCATCCCACATGTCCCAGAACGGCACGGGACTATGCGCACGCGCACCGGCGATGATGCCAAGCACCGCAAAGGCCAGCGCGAGTGCGAGGCCTGCACAGAACGCGGGATTGTCCGCGAGGTAGCCGAGCACGCCGCGTCGGGAAGCGGCAGACGGTGACGTCGTCATTGACGTGGTTCCTTGGTCTTCTTGAAGGTGAGGTGCTTGTGGCCGAAGTAGCTCACAATCGCCGGCGCCGCGATGCCCAGCGCATGCGCGATCGTCTCAGGGTGGAAGGTCATGCCCAGCCTGGGGAAGACGTAGTGGGTGAACAGCAGGCTGATCAGCAACGTCTGCAGCAGGGCGAGCATGTTCACCGCTACGAACCAGAACACCTGATGGCCCAAGGGCCTGTCTGCGTCCTTGAAGACGAATGCACGATTGAGCGCGAAGGCCGTGGCCATGCCGACGAGGTAGGCAAGCACGATGGACCAGGCGTAGCCCATCACATGGCTGAAKGCAATGCGCGAACCAAAGTTCGCCACCGCCGCAAGGCCGCTGGCGACAACGAACAACATGAAACGCCGATCGATCATGGCGTGGCGTCGCCGCGTTCAGGAAAGGTCATCGGGAGTTCTCCGTGGATGTTGGGGGGACATTGGGCGTGTGCGGCTGCCCGGGTAGATCTGCCGGTGTCAGGCGGTTGTCGAAAAGGCTCTTCTCGACCAGATGTCGGCACTGGGACGCCGACAAGGGCGCATACCAGAGG
>NZ_JBFULB010000157.1:0-8812 GCF_056400545.1 Stenotrophomonas sp. P5_A8
CGGCCGACACGCTGACCCACCTGTTCTACGCGTTTGCCACCATCGAGCAGGGGCAGTGCGTGGTCGGATCACAGGCCGAGGCGCACTTCAGGGCACTGGCCACGCTCAAGCGTGCGCACCCCAAGCTGCACACGCTTATCTCCATCGGCGGCTGGAACGCCGGTGGTTTCTCCGATGCCGCGCTGACCGCCGACAGCCGCACGCGCTTCGTGGCCTCCTGTGTGGCGCTGTTCTTCGAACGCCATCGCGGCAGTTTCGACGGCGTGGATATCGACTGGGAATTTCCGATGTCTGGCGGTCCAGCCGACATCGCCCACCGCCCGGAAGACCGCCGCAACATGACCCTGCTGGTGCAGGAGTTCCGCCGTCAGCTCGATGCGGTCGGCAAGCCGCGCGCGCAGTCACTGCTGCTCACGGCCGCGCTGCCGGCCGGTCGCGTGCAGACCGACGGCCCTTATGACCCGGCGCTCAGCTATGACGTGAAGGCACTCGCCAGCGCGCTCGATTTCATCAATCTGATGAGCTATGACATGGGCACCGGCTTCTCCAAGGTGTCCACTTTCAACGCGCCCTTGCGGGAAGTGCCGACCGATCCGATGGACCCGGCGCTGCGCCGCTGGAACAACGTCGAAGGCGCGGTGCAGTACTACCAGCAGCACGGTGTACCCGCCGACAAGCTGGTGCTGGGCGTGCCGTTCTACGGGCGCGGTTTCCGTGTCACCACCGACGCGGGTGAGGGGCTGTACCAGCCTTATAGCGCGCCGTTCGATGCCGGCGACTGGCGGCGCATCCGCAGCGACTTCCTCGACCAGCCGGGCTGGCAGCGGCATTGGCACCCGGTGGCGCAGACGCCATGGCTGTACAACCCGGCCGAGCGCATCTTCATCAGCTACGAAGACCCGACCTCGATCGGTGTGCGCGCGGCGTACGCCAAGCAGGCGCAGCTGCGCGGCGTGTTCACCTGGGAACTGACCGGCGATGATGCGCAGGGCAGCCTGTTGCAGGCCATGTCCGCGCCGTTCCTGCCTCAGTCCAGGTAACGCGCGACCTCGATCAGGTTGGCGTCGGGGTCGCGGACGTACACGGACAGGATCGGACCGGTCGCGCCAGTGCGCTGCACCGGTCCTTCTTCCACGACCACGCCCTGCGCATCCAGGTGCGCGAGGATCTCCTCCATCGTCGCGTAAGTGATCAGGCACAGGTCCGCCGCGCCCGGCGTGGGGCGATCGGCCTTGGGCTCGAACTCCTTGCCGTGCGCATGCAGGTTGATCTTCTGCATCCCGAAACGCAGGGCCTTGCGCCCCGCACCAACGTCGATGACCTCCATGCCCAGCACGCGCTGGTAGAAGTCGCAGGCGGTGGCGATGTCGGCCACGGTCAGGACAAGGTGGTCGAGGCGGTCGATGTGCAGGTCGGTCATGGCGGCGCGGGCGAGAAGGGGCAAGGCACTGTAGCTGCGCCGTGGCGACTGGGCGGTGATGGGGTGCAATCGGCCACATCCGGCACGGTCTGCGGTGCCCTATGCTTGCCGGCATGGAGACTGTTCGCCTGCTGGACCTGGATATCGATCGCACCCTGCAACAGGTGCGACGCGACGGCGTGGTCCTGCCGGTCACCGGGCTCAGCTGGCGCCTGCTGGACTGCCTGCTCGCCCACGGCGATGCGGTGGTGGACTTCGACACGCTGGCCGCGCAGGTGTGGGCACCGGCGGTGGTTGGTGAGGATGCGATCAGTCAACGGGTGAAGCTGTTGCGACAGGCGCTGGGCGATGACGGCCGTCAGCCACGCTATGTGCGCTCGGTGCGCGGGCGGGGCTATCAGCTGTGCGCGCCGTTGCAGCCGATACGCCCCGAGGCCACCGCCATCGGACCCTCGCGGACACGTCGTTGGATATGGCCCACCGCAGCGATGGCCGCCCTCGTCGCGGCGGGCGTGGTCATCCTGGCATGGCCCACGCGCGCGCCGACCTCGCCGGCCGACCCGGTGCTGGAGCGCGCCACCTATTACGCCGGTATCGGACAGGCCAGCAACAACACGCGCGCCATTGCGCTGTATCGGCAGGCGTTGCAGATCGACCCGGATTCGCGGGTCGCCCGTCGCGGCCTGGCCCGTGCGCTTGCCGCCGATGCCTGCCTGTTCAATGGCAGCCGCGAGCGTGCGGAAGAAGCGCTGGTGCTGGCCGGGCAGGCGCTTCAGGCAGCACCGGACGATGCCGCCGCGTACGCCGCGCGCGGATATGCGCATGACTGCCTCGGGGCAATGCCGCAGGCGATCGCCGATTACCAGCAGGCGCTGCAGCGCGACCCGGACGACGAGCGCACCCGCGCCTCGCTGGCCTATCTGCACCAGGAGCAGGGCCACCTCGCGCTGGCGCTGCAGAACAACCTCGCCTTGCGTGCGCCCGAACGGATCCGCTTCCTGGATGTGCAGGTGGCGCGCGAACTGGAACTGCTCGGCTTCAAGGAGGCCGCCGCACGCCGCCACGAGCGCAATTTCCAGCTGTATCCGGATAACGTGTTCGCCAACATCGCCTGGCCCCGCACGCTGCTGGCCATGGGTGAGCCGGGCAGGGCGGGCGCGGTCCTGGAGCAGGCCCTGGCGCGCGGCACCCCGCATCCTGAACTGCTGCGGCTGCAGGGCGAAATGCGGTTGCTGGAAGATGACCGCGCGGGTGCCGCGCAGGCCTTCGAGCGCAGCCGCCAACTGCGTCCACAGCAGTCGATGGGGCAGACGCTGGCCGGGCTGCACGGCGTCGAAGCGGCCACGCCCGACTGGATCGCCGCGCGCCTGCGTGCACTGCACGGGCAGGCTGACGATGGCTGGTCGGACACCGCGCTGGAACGTGCGCTGCTGCACCAGGCCCAGGGCGACGCCGTCGCCGCCCTGGCCGACCTGCATCGCGCCGTGGATGCAGGCTTCCGTGATGCCGCCTGGCTGCGTGCCACGCCGCTGTTCGCGCCCCTGCACGATGCGGCAGGATGGCCGCAGCTATTGGCCAGAATCGATGCCGACGTGGCCGCACAGCGTGCGCAGGTGCTGGCGGCCCCGTGGCGTCCCGACGACCTGGGCGGTTTCAGCGCAGCGCGGGCAGCAGGAACTCGGTGAGGATGCGCCGCGATTGCGGATGGGCGTAGCTGCGGTTGTAGGCGCGGCTGGTGATGACCGCCACCAGCTTCTTTTCCGGCATCACGAACACATAGTTGCCGCCATTGCCGGACATCGTCCAGACGGTCTGTTCGCCACCGTCGACCGGCAGTTTGAGGCCCCACCACTGGTAACCGTAATCGCTGCCATCGTCGGTGCGCGCCTGCGCGCTGACCATCGCCTGCACGTAGTTGGCCGGGACCAGCTGCCGGCCCTGCCAGCGGCCACCGTCGCGCACCAGTTCGCCCAGCCGCGCCAGATCGCGGCTGCGGTAACGGGTGCCGCCGCCGCCCATGCCGATGCCCTCCGGGGAACGGTTCCACTGGCTGGCTGAAATGCCGAGCGGACGTTCCAGCACCTTGGCCGCGTAGTCGGCCAGCGGCATCTTCGTGGCACGCTCAAGCACCGCACCGAGCACGAACGAGTTGGCTGTGCAGTAGGCATGCGCGCGGCCGTGCGGGCTGTCCTCAGGCCGGGTCATCCACGGCGCGAAGCCCTTGACCGGCAGCGACAGGGCGAAGTCCAGCCACTTCTCGGTGACATACATGCGCTCCTCGTTGCCGGCAGAMAACGCGTTCTGGTCGTCACACTCCCACAGGCTGCTCATGGTCAGCAGGTCTTCCACGGTGGTGGCGCGCAGGCGCGGATCGACCGGATGCCGCGCGGTGAACTCGGGGAAGTAGTCATAGACCTTGGCCTGGACGCCGGGCAGGCTGCCGTCGCCAATCGCCGCGCCGACCATCAGGGCGGTGACGCTCTTGCTGGCCGAGCGCACGTCATTGAGCATCTCGACGCTGCCGCCATTGAAATAGCCTTCGTAGGCGATCTTGCCGTCCACCGTCAGCAGCACGCTGGTGACCTGCTTGATGTCGTCACTGGCGATGGCCGCTTCGAGGGCGGCGATCCGGGATGCGTCCAACGCTGGCGACGCCGCGAGGGCCGCGACGGGCAGGGCGGTGGCCAGCGACAGGATCAGGGGGACCAAACGGGGTAGGGTGCGGTGCATGGGTGAGGTTCCTCGGGATGAGGAACCGACTAGGCCCGAGCAGCGTCTGAAGTGCTGGAAACGCGGCTGAAGAATTCTGAAAGCGTGATACGCCGGGGCTTTCCGATGCGCGCGGCTGCCCGCGCGCACTGGATCAGCGCGCCGCCTGCTCCGTCGGGCGCGACCACACGCTGTTCGGTTCGCCGTGGATCGCCCGGCGGCTGCTCGCCCGGGCCATGGCCGCGAACCCGATCGCCATCGCCAGCGCCACCCCGTCCACCCAGAACAGCGGCCCGTAGCCGTGCTGCGCGCTGGTCCACAGCCACAGCCCACTCATCGCGCCGTGGACAAGCGGAATCAACGCGGTGGTGATCGCCGCTGCCCACAGCAGTTCGCGTACGGCCTGCCACGGCGCACGCAGGGCCGCCCACAAGGCGCAGCCGCCCCAGACCAGGAAGCAGGTCCAGCGCATGCCGGCGTCGGCGTGGGCCGGGGCCAGATACTCCAGCGCCTGCACACTGACGAACGCGGCCGAGACCGCCACGCACAGGCCGATGCACACCCCGACGGTGGCCCGCGCCATGTTGATCTGCGCACGTCCCTGCACCTGCTGGCGACGCTTGCGGCGCGACTCGATCCACAGCAGGTTGCCCGAATAGAACAGAAATGCACCGCCCAGTCCCAGCGCGAAGTACAGCCACGGCACCAGCGCGTTGCCGTACTCGCCGAAATGCAGCGCATAGGCAGCGGCCAGGGTGGCGTGGTTGGCATCGCGCCTGCCCGGTAACTGGGTGTGCAGCACCTCGCCGGTGTTGGCATCCAGTGCCACCGCACCCAGCGGACCCAGCGAGACCCCGCCATCGCCGGTGATCTCGATCACCGCGTTGGCATCGCCGGCATTGGCCAGCTTCAGGTACGCCGGCTCGAAGCGCTTCTGACCCTGGTCACGGGCCACCGCGATCGCGCGCGCGTACAGCATGCCCAGGCTGCCGGAGCGCACCGTCTCGCCAGCCGGGGCGCGGATTGGCGCGGTATCCATCGCCGCCGGCAGGGCCGCCATCAGCTTGCCGTCGTAGATCAGGGGATTGAGCGCGGCCATCTGCAGGAACACCAGGCACAGCAGCGCACCGGTGACCGCGAACAGCAGGTGGAAGGGCAGGCTCAGCACCCCGATCACGTTGTGCGCGTCCTGCCACATCTGCTTGAGGTTGCGGCCCGGCCGCAGCGCGAACAGGTCGCCCACCAGCTTGGGCAGGTGAATCACCAGCCCGGAGAGCAATGCCAGCCCGTAGAGCAGGCTGACCACCCCCATCAGGTAAATGCCGGCCACCGGCAGTCCCAGCGTGTAGTGCAGTTCGTTGACCAGCTCGGCCAACCCCGCCTGCGGTGGGGTCGGGCTGCCGTCGTACTGGTCGGCCCAGGCGAACAGCCAAGTGCCCTTGGCATCCTGCCAGTAGGCCACCGCCTGCGGCGTCTCGGCACCGGGGAARGTCATGCCGATGTGCTTGCGCGCCTCCGGGTGCCGGGCCAGCACGCCGTCCAGCAGACGCTGGGCATCATCCAGCGTCTGCGCCGGCTGCTCCATGGCATGCGGCGATTGCCACAACGGCAGGTCGTGGTGGAACACGGTAATCGCACCGGCATAGAACGCCACGAACAGCGCGAAGCCGGCGACCAGGCCGACCCAGGTGTGCACCGTGGTGAACGTGCGCAGGGTGAGCGAGCTGAATTTCATCGGGACACCCTCATACCACCCAGTGATTGACGCGCAGCAACCACAGCAGCGCCAAGCCGGCCAGCGCGGTGCCCCCCAGCCAGATCCAGGCGCGCAGGCCGGTGCGGAACGCAAACGCCCACAACGCCGCCAGCATCCAGAACGGAATGAAGGCGATCAGGCTGGGCACGATGGCTGCCTGCCACGGGCCCGACGGCAGCCACACCACCAGCCCGGCCGCGGCGGCAGCGACGAAGAAACCGGCCACCAGCCCGGCCAGCGCACGTGCCCACATCAGCGCCGCGCCTCACGTTCCGGACCTGTCCACGCGGCCAGGTAGGGCAGCACCAGCGCGGTGAGCATCCAGCCGGCCAGCGTCACGCACAGCCCGGTCGCCAGGCCCAACTGGCCCATCCACAACCACAGCGAGGTGGCTGACGCGATCAGCCCGATCTGCCGGCCCAGGCGCCCGGCACGACGCAGTCGCGGCCAGCGGCAGTGCGGCGAAGCCGCGTAGAAGGCCAGTGCCGAGAAGGCCGATGCGGCGGTGGCCACGGCGCAGTAAAGCAGGGCCAGGGCGTTGCCGCTCAACACGGAGAGCCCATCGAACGGACGGCGGAACACATGGCAGATCCTTGGGGGAGGAAGCATTGCCGGGTCAGAGCGGCAATCCGCAGATGGTAATCATTGCGGTTTTCGTCCGCCACAGGCTGGCGTTCAGGCGCGCTGGATCCAGTGCGTGGAGCAAAAACCCGATGTTTGGTTTAAGATCATGGGCATCCACATCAAGGCAACAAGGTGGCCCGCGCCCAGCGCCGGTCCAGCGTGCGACATGAGCACTACCATCGCCCACCGCTGAATGCTCCCGACGGCCCCTTGCAGGCGCCTTCGTGGCGCTTTTTTTATGGCCGACCRGCCACGCCTCGTTGCCCACCTTCCCGAATTCGTCTCCCCGGCCTGCGTTGCAGGCCCACCAGAAAAAGTCCAGTCATGATCGCGATCACGCTCCCCGACGGCAGCCGCCGTGAGTTCGAAAACCCCGTCAGTGTCATGGACGTCGCCCAGTCGATCGGCGCCGGCCTGGCCAAGGCCACCATCGCCGGTTCGGTCGATGGCGTGCTGGTCGATGCCAGCGACATGATCGATCGCGATGCGACCCTGCGCATCATCACCGCCAAGGACGAGGAGGGCGTGGAGATCATCCGTCACTCCGCCGCCCACCTGGTCGGCCACGCGGTCAAGCAGCTGTACCCGGACGTCAAGATGGTGATTGGCCCGGTCATCGCCGAAGGCTTCTACTACGACATCTACTCCGAGCGCCCGTTCACGCCGGAGGACATGGCCGCCGTCGAAAAGCGCATGGGCGAGCTGATCGCGCAGGACTACGACGTCATCAAGAAGGTCACCCCGCGCGCGGAGGTCATCGAGATCTTCAAGGCGCGTGGCGAGGACTACAAGCTGCGCCTGATCGACGACATGTCGCCGGACATCCAGGCCATGGGCATGTACTACCACCAGGAATACGTGGACATGTGCCGCGGCCCGCACGTGCCCAACACGCGCTTCCTGAAGGCTTTCAAGCTGACCCGCATTTCCGGTGCCTACTGGCGCGGTGATGCCAAGAACGAGCAGCTGCAGCGCATCTACGGCACCGCGTGGGCCGACAAGAAGCAGCTGGAGTCCTACATCAAGCGCATCGAAGAAGCCGAAATGCGCGACCACCGCCGCATTGGCAAGCAGCAGGAACTGTTCCACCTGCAGGAAGAGGCGCCGGGCATGGTGTTCTGGCACCCCAAGGGCTGGGCGCTATGGCAGGTGGTGGAGCAGTACATGCGGGGCGTGTACCGCAAGACCGGCTACGGCGAAGTGCGCTGCCCGCAGGTGCTGGACGTGGCGCTGTGGAAGCAGTCCGGGCACTGGGACAACTTCAAGGACAACATGTTCTTCACCGAATCGGAGAAGGGCACCTACGCGCTGAAGCCGATGAACTGCCCGGGCCACATCCAGGTGTTCAACCAGGGCCTGCACAGCTACCGCGACCTGCCGATCCGCTATGGCGAGTTCGGTTCGTGCCACCGCAACGAGCCGTCCGGCGCGCTGCACGGCATCCTGCGTGTGCGCGGCTTCACCCAGGACGATGGCCACGTGTTCTGCACCGAGTCGCAGATCGAGGCGGAAGTGACGGCGTTCCACCAGCAGGCGCTGGCGGTCTACACGACCTTCGGCTTCGAGGACATCCAGATCAAGATCGCGCTGCGCCCGGAACAGCGCCTGGGCGATGACGCCACCTGGGACAAGGCCGAGGGCGCGCTGCGCGCGGCGCTGGGCAGCTGCGGCGTGGAATGGCAGGAGCTGCCGGGCGAGGGCGCCTTCTACGGCCCGAAGATCGAGTACCACCTCAAGGACGCCATCGGCCGTACCTGGCAGCTGGGCACCATGCAGGTCGATTTCATGATGCCCGGCCGCCTCGGCGCCGAGTACGTGGACGAAAACAGCCAGAAGAAGCACCCGGTCATGCTGCACCGGGCCATCGTGGGCTCGATGGAGCGTTTCATCGGCATCCTGATCGAGCACCATGCCGGGGCGTTCCCCTCCTGGCTGGCCCCGACCCAGGTGGTGGTGGCCAATATCACCGACGCCCAGGCTGAATACGTAAGCCAGGTGAGGAAAACCCTTGCAGATCAAGGCTTCCGGGCAAACGCCGATTTGCGCAACGAGAAGATCGGATATAAGATTCGCGAGCATACGCTGCAGCGGGTCCCGTACCTGCTGGTGGTCGGCGACCGTGAGAAGGAAAATGGCGCCGTGGCCGTGCGTACGCGCTCTGGCGAAGATCTGGGCAGCATGTCCGTCCAGGCCTTCATCGAGCGGTTGCAGGCAGAACAGTCCGTGTAAGAAAGTCCCGGCCCTGCGGATCCTCCGCTGAGGGCCGGTTTGATTCCTCTGGGAGATTGCAATATCAGTACCCC
>NZ_JBFULB010000158.1:0-8756 GCF_056400545.1 Stenotrophomonas sp. P5_A8
GAAGAAGATCACCTTGCCGTGCTGGATCGCGGTGACCCGGCGTACCGAGAAGCTGCCACCGTCGCGGGTGCGGTCCACGTCGTAGACGATCGGGTGGTCGATGTTGCCGGCGCGCAGGAAGTAGGCATGCAGCGAATGCACGTGGCGGCCGTTGTCCACCGTTGCCTGGGCGGCCGACAGCGCCTGGCCCAGCACCTGCCCGCCGAACACGTACTTGGTGCCGATGTCGCGGCTCTGGCCACGGAACAGGTTGTCTTCCAGGCGCTCGAGCGTGAGCAGGTCGATCAGCTCGGAGACGACGGGTTCGTGCGTGTCGGACAAGGGAAGCAACCGGAAGGGGGAGGACCCGAATTATAGGGTAGTGCCGGTCGCTGGCCGCATGACGGCAATGCACTCGCGCTGCCGCCCCTGCGGTTCGCTTGGCAAACTGCGGGGTCGATGTCATTGCCATCCACGCCCCCGGCGCTTCGCGGCCGCCCCGCCCTGATTCAGAGGCTCGCTTCAGGCTGGTGGATCCCACCATGCAGCGCATGGTGGGCGGGGGCGTGGTCGCCGGCCGTGGGCCGGCACTGCCTGGTGTGTGGGCATTGCTTGGTTGCCGGCCAACGGCCGGCACTACCTTGGGTTTCGGGCATTGCTTGGTTGCCGGCCATGGGTCGGCACTACCGGAGGGTCAGCCTTTGCCGAGGCGTGCTGCGAGGGTGTGCAGTGCCTGCTGGGCGTCCGGGGCGTACCAGGCCTCGACGAAGCGGTCGAGCTGGATCAGGTCCGCGTGCAGGGCCTCGTGGAGGTCGGCGCGGGCGATCGCGCGGGTCAGCAGCATCGGCTGGCGTGGGAGTTTGAGCAGGCGCTGCAGCCAGGCCACCGCGCGCGGCACCACCTGGGCGGCGTCGGCCAGTTCGTCCACCAGCCCGATCTCCAGCGCGCGCTCGGCCGGGACCATTTCCCCGCCCACCAACAACTGGGTGGCGCGATGGTGGCCGACCACGCGGCGCATCAGGCGCTGGATGCCTTCGGGGGCGACCAGCCCCACCTGGACCTCGTTCAGCCCGATCACGGTCGGCTGCGCCGGGTCCGGGCTGCGGGCCAGGATCCGGTAGTCGCAGCACAGCGCCAGCACGCAGCCGCCGGCCGGGGCATGCCCGGTCAGCGCGGCCACCACCGGCACCCGGCATTCGGCCAGCGTGCGCACCGCGCCGAAGAACGCCTGCCAGCTGTCCAGCAGCTTGTGCCTGTCATCGCCATGGCTGAGCAGATGGGGCACGTCCATGCCGGCGCTGAAGATGCGCTCGCTGCCGGACAGCACGATGCCGTGCACGTCATCGGCCATGGCCTGGTTGAGTGCGCCGATCAGGTGGCGGCACAGCTCGGTGTCCAGCGCGTTGACCGGCGGGCGCGCCAGCCGCAGTTCGCGGATGGGGCCATGGTTGATCACCTCGATAAGCGTCGTCATGCTGCGATCTCGTTGCGGACAGGGAACTGAGGCGATGATAACCAAACCATTCGCGTGCGTATTGTTGGCCCTCTGTGCGTTCGCAACATCGGCGATCGCCGCCGAACCGGCGTGCGTGTCGGTGCGAGAAGGCTGGGTGCGGCTGCCGCCGGGGGCAATGCCGATGGCGGCGGGATATGGGCAGATCCACAATGGCTGCCGTAGCGCCGTGGTGGTGGTGGGCGCCGGCAGCAAGGCCTTCGGCGATGTGTCGCTGCACGAAACCACGCTGGTGGACGGGGTCAGCCGGATGCGCGCGGTGGAGCGGCTGCCGATCGCGGCCGGTGCCACGGTGGCGCTGAAGCCGGGCGGGCTGCACCTGATGCTGATGCAGCCGGAGGTGCCGCTCAGCGAGGGCAAGGTGTTGCCGCTGCGCCTGAGCCTGGAAGACGGGCGCAAGGTGGATGGGCAGTTGCAGGTGCGCAGTGGCGCAGCGCACTGAGCGGCCATTGGCCAGAGCTGCCGAGCATGGCTCGGCACTACCGGGATGCCTCACAGAACGAGCGCGCGTCGCGCGGCCCATGATCGCCATGCCCGGCTGCCGGCATGCGTCACAGGGTGATTGCACGTCGCGCGGCCCATGATCGCCATGCCCGGCTACCGGGATGCGTCACAGGGTGATTGCGCGTCGCGCGGCCCATGATCGGTAGAGCCGAGCCATGCTCGGCTGCCTTTTCCAAGACCCAGACGCTGCGGTTACGTCCAGTCGTAGGAAAACAGCACCGTGCGGCTGTCTGGTTCGTACAGCATCACGATCGCATCGGCGCCCGCCGCGCACCAGTTGTAACCGGCCACTTCGGCGACCGCGAAGAACGGTTTGCCGTCGCGGGTGATGCGCACGTTCTCGGCATCGTCGGGCCGGTCGCGGTCATACATCGCCGGGTCCAGTGCGATTTCGAATGCCGCCGGGATCTCTGCGGTCTCGGTCCAGTTGCCGCCGGAAATCTGCCCGCCGAGCCTGTCCAGATACGCCTGCTCGCCCGGCTCGCCATCGCCATAGCGCGAATAGCTGGCCAGGCGGCCGTGGGTCTGGAAATAGGCATGTGCCTTGGCGTAACTGTCGCGCATCTCGGCGATATGCTCCACCGCGTCGCTGTCCTGCACCTGCTCGCCGATGAAGTAGCCCACGTTGCCGAGGAAGCGCATGCGGTTGTCGGTGGTCAGTTCGAAGGCGATCCAGTTGGTACCGGTAAACGCGTTGTGGTGTTCCTGCGTGTCTTCGCCGATGCAGCCTTCATACGGCTCGATCGGGCACAGCATCGTGGCCACGGTGCCGGCCAGTTCCTGCCGCAGGATGCCCAGGTCGATGCCGATCAGCGGCAGCAGGTGCTGGGCCAGCCACGGTTGCTCCCGGGAAAAAACGTCGGCGGGGAACGGCGTCATTCCCGGAAGAAGTGTGCGGATGTCGGTCTGGTGGAACATGGCATTCCTTTGAACGAATGGCGGTAGTGCCGGCCGCTGGCCGGCATCCATGCACATCGATCCGGCGTCATGAGGGTGCCGGCCAGCGGCCGGCAATCATGCACATATCCGTCCGGGAGTCTGAGGTTGCCGGCCAGCGGCCGGCACTACCTGCTCAGGTGGACGCAGTGCGGATCGCCTCCGGCAGCGGTGCGCTCTTGCCGGTCTGGGTGTCCATCCACACCACTACCACGTTGCCGTCCGAATACAGCGTGCTGTCGTTCTTCTCGTCCACGATGCGGTGGCCGATGGTCACGCTGCTGTTGCCCAGGCGCTCGACGAACAGCTCCACCACGATGTCGTTGGGCCACACGATCGGCAGGCGATAGTTGACATTGGTGGCCGCGACCACCGGTGCTATGCGGTCGGTCATCGACACGCCTTCCACGCCCAGCATCCAGCGCACGCGCGCTTCTTCCAGGTAGGAAATGTACTTGGCGTTGTTGACGTGGCCCATGCTGTCCATGTCGCGCCAGCGCACGCTGATCGGTACGCGGGCCAGGATCTTGTGTTCGGTACTCATCAGGCGTCCTTCTTCTTCTTGCTGGCGGCGCTGGTCTTGCTGGTCTTGCTGACCTTGCCGGTGCTCTTGGCCGCCGCCGCCTTCCTGACCGGCTTCTCCGGCTTGGCCTTGCGCGGTGGGCGGGCGTCGGGCTTGTTGGCAACCGCGGCCGGTCGCTCCGGACGCGCGCTGATGGAGGGCAGCATCTTGGCCAGGAACTGACCGGTGTACGAGGTCGGGCAGGCCGCCACGTCTTCCGGCGTGCCGGTGACCAGGATGGTGCCGCCGCGATGGCCGCCTTCCGGACCCAGATCGACGATCCAGTCGGCGGTCTTGATCACGTCCAGGTTGTGCTCGATCACCACCACCGTGTTGCCTTCGTCGCGCAGCTTGTGCAGCACGCCGAGCAGCGCCTCGATGTCGTGGAAGTGCAGGCCGGTGGTCGGCTCGTCCAGGATATACAGGGTGCGGCCGGTATCGCGCCGCGACAGTTCCTTGGACAGCTTCACGCGCTGGGCCTCGCCGCCGGACAGGGTGGTCGCGCTCTGGCCCAGCTTGATGTAGCTCAGGCCCACGTCGACCAGCGTTTCCAGCTTGCGCGCGATGCTCGGCACCGGCTCGAACAGCTTCAGCGCATCTTCGACGGTCATCTGCAGCACGTCGTTGATGTTGTAGCCCTTGTACAGAATCTCCAGCGTTTCGCGGTTGTAGCGCTTGCCGTGGCACACATCGCAGGGCACGTACACGTCCGGCAGGAAGTGCATTTCCACCTTGATCAGACCATCGCCCTGGCAGGCTTCGCAGCGGCCGCCGCGCACGTTGAAGCTGAAACGCCCGGGCGAATAACCGCGTGCGCGTGCTTCGGGCACCTGCGCGTACAGCTCGCGCAGCGGCGTGAACAGACCGGTGTAGGTGGCCGGGTTCGAGCGCGGGGTGCGGCCGATCGGCGACTGGTCGATGTCCACCACCTTGTCGAACAGGTCCAGGCMCTCGACCTCCTTGTAGGGGGCGATCGCGTGCGAAGAGCCGTTGATCTCGTTGGCGGCCAGCGAGAACAGGGTGTCGTTGATCAGGGTCGACTTGCCCGAGCCGGACACGCCGGTGATGCAGGTCAGCAGGCCCGACGGAATGTCCAGGTCCACGCCCTTGAGGTTGTTGCCGCTGGCCCCGCGCAGGTGCAGGGTCATCTTCGGGTTGGGCTTGTGCCGGCGTGCCGGGATCTCGATGGCGCGCTTGCCCGACAGGTACTGTCCGGTCAGCGAGCGCGGCGAATCCAGGATGTCCTGCAGGGTGCCCTGGCCGACGATTTCGCCGCCATGCACGCCCGCGCCCGGACCGATGTCCAGCACGTAGTCGGCCAGGCGGATCGCATCTTCGTCATGCTCGACCACGATCACCGTGTTGCCCAGGTCGCGCAGGCGGGTGAGGGTGCCGAGCAGGCGCTCGTTGTCGCGCTGATGCAGGCCGATCGACGGCTCGTCCAGCACGTACATCACCCCGACCAGGCCGGCGCCGATCTGGCTGGCCAGGCGGATGCGCTGGGCTTCGCCGCCGGACAGGGTGTCGGCCTTGCGTTCCAGGGTGAGGTAATCCAGGCCCACATCGACCAGGAAGCCCAGGCGCTCGCCGATCTCCTTGACGATCTTGCCGGCGATCTCGCCGCGCCAGCCGGGCAGGGACATGCTGCTGAAGAACTTCAGCGCTTCGTCGATCGGCAGCACCACCAGTTCCGGCAGCGCACGGTCGGCAACGAACACGTTGCGCGCGGCCTTGTTCAGGCGTTGGCCGTTGCACTCGGGGCAGTTGCGCTCGCTGATGTATTTGGCCAGCTCTTCGCGCACGGCCGAGGATTCGGTTTCCTTGTAGCGGCGCTCGAGATTGGGAATGATCCCTTCGAAGCGGTGCTTGCGCTGGGTGCGGCCACCGGCTTCGGTGAAGTAGGTGAAGGTGATGGTTTCTTCGCCGCTGCCGAACAGCACCGCCTTGCGCACGTCCTCGGGCAGGCTCTGCCACACCGCATCGACATCGAACTTGTAGTGTTTGGCCAGCGAGGCGATCAGCTGGAAATAATAGGCATTGCGACGATCCCAGCCGCGCACGGCACCGGCCGACAGCGACAGCTCCGGGTGCACCACCACGCGCGAGGGGTCGAAGAACTCGGCCATGCCCAGCCCATCGCAGCCCGGGCAGGCGCCGACCGGCGAGTTGAACGAGAACAGGCGCGGTTCCAGCTCGGGCAGCGAGTAATCACAGACCGGGCAGCTGTACTTGGACGAGAACAGGTGCGCGGGCGCGTCCTCCACGTCCAGCGACTGCACCGAAACCATGCCGTCGCCCAGCTTGAGGGCGGTTTCAAAGCTCTCGGCAAGGCGCTGCTTGATGTCTTCGCGCGGACGGAAGCGGTCGATCACCGCCTCGATGGTGTGCTTCTGGCGCAGCGCCAGCGGCGGCACCGCGTCGATTTCATGCAGGGTGCCATCCACGCGCACACGCACGAAGCCCTGCGCGCGCAGTTGGTCGAACACCTGGGCATGCTCGCCCTTGCGCTCGCGGATCACCGGGGCCAGCAGCATGTAGCGCTGCTCCGGGTCCAGGGTGAGCACGTGGTCGACCATCTGGCTGACCGTCTGCGCTTCCAGCGGGTAGCCGTGGTCGGGGCAGCGCGGGCTGCCGACGCGGGCGTACAGCAGGCGCAGGTAATCGTAGATCTCGGTGATCGTGCCGACGGTCGAGCGCGGGTTGTGCGAGGTCGACTTCTGCTCGATCGAGATCGCCGGGGACAGGCCTTCGATATGGTCCAGGTCCGGCTTTTCCATCACGCTCAGGAACTGCCGGGCATAGGCCGACAGCGATTCCACGTAGCGGCGCTGGCCTTCAGCGTAGATGGTGTCGAACGCCAACGACGACTTGCCCGAGCCGGACAGGCCGGTGATGACAATGAGCTTGTCGCGGGGCAGGTCGAGATCGATGTTCTTGAGATTGTGCGTCCGCGCGCCGCGGATGCGGATGAATTCCATCGCCATGGGGGATCCGTTGTGAGGCTCTGGCCCGGAGGGCCGGCAAGCGGGTGGGGCAAGCGGAGACGGCAATCGGTCAGCCTACCGAGCTTGGGATTTGGGGGCAATCGCGCACATTGCCAGCCCCGGGTCTCATCGAATGCGACCCGCCGGGGCGTTACCTGAACAGGATTCAGGTCCAGACGGGGCAAGGCGGGGGGTGACTTGACCCGACCCACTCCCAGTCATTAAAATCCCGCTTCTGTCTGCCCTCGATGGCAGCAGTCCATAGACCACAATAACTACAGAGGAAGTCTGGTCATGTACGCAGTACTGGTAACCGGCGGTAAGCAATACCGCGTGGCGCAGGGCGAAAAGCTCCGCGTTGAAAAGCTCGAAGTCGAAGTCGGCAACGAGATCAAGTTCGACAACATCCTGATGTTGGGCGACAGCGATGGCATCAAGATCGGCGACGCGCTGAGCGGCGCTTCGGTCACCGCCAAGGTCGTGTCCCAGGGTCGTGCTGACAAGGTCCGGATCATCAAGTTCCGTCGCCGCAAGCACCACATGAAGCGTCAGGGTCACCGTCAGTACTACACCGAAATCGAGATCACCGGCATCGCCGGTGGCAGCAAGTAATCAAGGAGACCAGTCATGGCACATAAGAAGGGCGTAGGCTCATCGCGCAACGGTCGCGACTCCAACCCGAAGTACCTCGGCGTCAAGATCTTCGGTGGCCAGGCCATCGATGCCGGCAACATCATCATCCGTCAGCGCGGCACCCAGTTCCACCCAGGTACCGGCGTTGGTCTGGGCCGTGACCACACCCTGTTCGCGCTCGTCGACGGCAAGGTGGAGTTCTCGGTGAAGGGCCCGAAGAAGCGTCGTACCGTCAGCGTCGTCGCCGAAGCCTGATCTTCGCGATACGCGGGCGCCCACGCCTCGGCGTGGGGCCGCTGACGAAAGCCCCGCTTCGGCGGGGTTTTTGTTTTTATTGAATACACCGGTGCGGGGATCCTTCCCGCCACCGTCCCTGGATCGTACCGGGGACGTTAGACTCTGCGGTCGGGCGCATCCGTTGCCCATCGCCTCCAGTTGGCATCCAGAATCATGAAACTTGTAGACGAAGCAGAAATCCAAGTCACCGCCGGCAATGGCGGCAACGGCTGCGTCGGTTTCCGTCGCGAGAAGTTCATTCCGCTGGGCGGCCCGGACGGTGGCGATGGCGGCAATGGCGGCAGCGTGTGGATCCGCGCCGACGCCAACCTGAACACCCTGGTCGACTTCCGCCACGAGCGCATCTTCAAGGCGCAGCGCGGCGAGAACGGCATGGGCCGCCAGGCCTATGGCAAGGGTGGCGAAGACCTGATCATCACCGTGCCGGTCGGCACCGTGGTGATGAACGTGGCCACCGACGAAGTGATCGGCGACCTGACCCAGCACGATGACACCCTTCTGGTAGCCAAGGGCGGCCGTGGCGGCTTGGGCAACATGCACTTCAAGAGCTCGACCAACCGCTCGCCGCGCCAGGCGCTGCCGGGCGAAGAGGGTGAGGAGCGCCTGCTCAAGCTGGAGCTGAAGCTGCTGGCCGACGTCGGCCTGCTGGGCTTCCCCAACGCGGGCAAGAGCACGCTGATCCGCGCCGTGTCCGCCGCCACCCCGAAAGTGGCCGATTACCCCTTCACCACCCTGTACCCGAACCTGGGCGTGGTGCGTGTCGAAAATTACCGCAGCTTCGTGATCGCCGACATTCCCGGCCTGATCGAAGGTGCCGCCGACGGCGCCGGTCTGGGCGCGCAGTTCCTGCGCCACCTGCAGCGCACCCGCCTGCTGCTGCACCTCGTGGACATCTCCCCGATGGAAGGCGGCGTGGAAGGGGTGTCGCCGATCGAGCAGGTCCGTGCGATCGAACGCGAGCTGGCCAAGCACGACCCGGAACTGCTGGACAAGCCGCGCTGGCTGGTCCTGAACAAGGCCGACCTCATGTTCGAGGACGAGGCCAAGGCGGCCGCCGAGAAGATCGTGGCCGAACTGGGCTGGACCCAGCCGTGGTACCTGGTGTCGGCGCTGGGCCGTGAAGGCACCTGGCCGATCATGACCAACATCATGGCCTTCTTCGACCGCCAGAAGGAAGACGAGGCGCAAGCGCGCGATGCGTACTGAGCGCATCCGCGCGCCCCTGAGAAACCCGGCTGCGGCCGGGTTTTTCTGTGGTGCCGCAGGGCCGGGGCCGCGCGATGCGTGGCGCGCGTCCGGCGCGCGTGGCTCTACCGTTGGCGCGGCCCGGAATGGATCGGTGGACGAT
>NZ_JBFULB010000159.1:0-8687 GCF_056400545.1 Stenotrophomonas sp. P5_A8
CGAAATATGCGTACTCGCCCAGGAACAGGTAAGGCCACAGTCGTGGCGGGCAGAGCAGCAGCGCGGCGACACGCACACCTGCAGGCAGGTAAAACTGGTCGAGAGAGAGTTTGCGTGTACCCCAGCATGCAAAGGCATATACAACAGCGAGGACAAGCCCGACCGGGCGAATGCGCAAACTCAGTTGAAGCCCATCTTTCCACCAATCTCGTCGCACGTATTTCCTCCTGCCCGTGCCAGATCAACATCCATGCGAAACACTATGGCGTTCGGTTTGGACGGTATCGACACGCGGCGGATTGTGCAATTGCGCAGAAAGATTATAGGAATAGAGCGAAAAGATGCGTTTCGTCAGGTCGCCGAGCCTGGCGTGATCAAATGCAAGCCTTTAGTTGGCAACTTGGACGCTTGCTGCGAACGGCTGTCCGAAGGACGGTCTACTACATGACAGATGGGGCTCCGAAGGATCTAGCGCTCACCACAGCACATCGCGCAGCTTGTACCACGACATCGCCGCCACCAGCAGCGGGGTACGCAGCAGTCGCCCGCCCGGAAAACGCGCGTGCGGAATCCGCGCGAACACATCCAGCCGCTGGGCCTGTCCGGCAATGGCCTCGGCCAACACCGCGCCAGCCAGGCCGGTGGCGGCCACGCCGTGCCCGGAGAAGCCCTGGGCGAAATAGACGTTGGGGGTGAGCCGACCCCAGTCCGGTGCGCGGTTGCGGGTGATGTCCACGTAACCGCCCCAGACCTGCTCCATGGCCACATCGGCCAATTGCGGAAACACCTGGTGCATGCGCCGGGTCATCACCCCGTGCAGGCCCGGCGGCGGCAACGCCGAATAGCTGGCGCGCCCGCCGAACAACAGCCGGTGGTCGGCGCTGAGTCGGAAGTAATCCAGGGCCCAGCTGACATCGGCCACGGCCATGTCGTTGCGGATCAAGGCGCGTGCGCGTTCGGCGCCCAGCGCCGGCGTGGCCCCGATGTAGGTGCCCACCGGCATGATCCGCGCTTCCAGTTCCGGTGCGATGCCCTGCAGCAGCGCGTTGCCGGCGATCACTACGTGATCGGCGCTCACCGTCCCCCGTGCGGTACGCAGTTGGGGGCGTGCGCCGCGGACCAGCTGCAGCACCGGCGACTGTTCCAGGATCGTCACCCCCAGGGTTTCGGCCGCGCGTGCCAGGCCCTGCGCATAGGCGAGCGGATGCAGGTGCCCGCTGGCAGCATCGAACATCGCCCCGCTGTAGCGCGGGCTGTCCAGCTGCTCGCGCAGTTGCTGGCGGTCCCACCACTGCAGGGGATAGCCGTAGCGCTCGGCCAGTTCGATCATGCCCGCGCGCAGCATGCGCTCCTGCCGCGGGCGGATCGGGACGCTGGCATGGCCATCGCGCCAGTCGCAGTCGATCTGGTAGCGCTGCAGGCGATGCCGCAGCAGCGCCATGCCTTCACGCGAGAAATCGAACAGGTGGCGGGCATCGTCCGCACCCACCAGGCGTTCGAGCGTGTCCACCTCGCAGCCATAGCCGACGATGGCCTGGCCGCCGTTGCGCCCGGACGCCCCCCAGCCGATCCGCTGCGCCTCCAGCACCACCACGCGGAAGCCGCGCTCGGCCAGCGACAACGCCGCCGACAGGCCGGTGTAGCCGGCGCCGAGCACGCACACGTCGGTGTCCAGATTGCCCGCCAGCGGCGCACGCAAGGGCTGGGCCGGCACGCTGTCGGCGTACCAGCTGGCAACGTGGTCCTGGCCGGAATGGCGCGAAAAATCGGAACTCATGGCGACAGCATGCCAGCAACCCGGCCCCGGAACAGCGGCCAGTCTGTCGCAGGCCGGCGCGCAGGCATGTGACGGACCGACGCCGGTTGCGCCGGGTCGTAGCCCAGCGGTAACGTGCAGGCAGGTCATCCGAGCATGACGCATGGTTTCGCCCCCCTGGGTCGGCCTGCCCACCGACAGCACGATGCTGGGTCATCACCGGTTCGCGGTCGCYGGCGAAAAGTACATCCGCGCGCTGCGCGCGGCTGCCGCGGTCACCCCGGTACTGCTGCCCAGTCTGCAGCCTGCGCTGCCGGCCGACGACTGGCTGGACCGTCTCGATGGCCTGCTGTTGACCGGCGCGGTGAGCAACATAGAGCCGCAGCACTACGGCGGCGCGCCCAGCTGGCCCGGCAATCTGCACGATCCCGCGCGCGATGCCACGGCGCTGTCGCTGCTGCAGGCTGCACTTGCCCGCGACCTGCCGGTGCTGGCCATCTGCCGCGGCTTCCAGGAACTCAACGTGGCGCTCGGCGGCACCCTGCATCAGCGCGTGCACGAGGTGCCTGGCCTGATGGACCATCGCGAGGATCCGGACGCGGCAGTCGAACAACAGTACGGTCCGGCGCACCCGGTGCGGCTGGCCCAGGGCGGGTGGCTGGCCGACTGGGCCGGCGCCGAGGCGATCGCGGTCAATTCGGTGCACGGGCAGGGCATTGATCGCCTCGCGCCGGGGCTGTGGGTCGAGGCACGCGCCGATGACGGCCTCATCGAGGCCGCGCGCAACCCCGCGCACGCCTTCGTGCTCGGAGTACAGTGGCATCCGGAATGGCGTGTCACTGAAAACCCGTTCCATCACCGTATTTTCCAAGCCTTCGGCGATGCTTGTCGCCGCTACTCCTGCAAAGCAGACCGGTCATGACCACCCGAACGCGTTCGCGTAAAGCCACAGCCCCGCGCAAAGCGGCCTCTTCTTCGCGCAAGGCCGCCGCACCGGCGGTGCCCGAGGAGAGCACGCTGCTGCGCTGGCTCAAGGACCGGCGCATCACCGAGGTGGAGTGCCTGGTACCGGACATCACCGGCAACGCGCGCGGCAAGATCATTCCAGCCGACAAGTTCTCGCACGATTACGGCACGCGCCTGCCGGAGGGCATCTTCGCCACCACGGTTACCGGCGAGTTCCCGGACGACTACTACGAGCTGACCTCACCGTCGGATTCGGACATGATCCTGCGCCCGGATGCCGACACCGTGCGCATGGTGCCGTGGGCCACCGATCCCACCGCCCAGGTCATCCACGACTGTTTCACCAAGACCGGCGAGCCGCATGAGCTGGCCCCGCGCAACGTGCTGCGGCGCGTCCTCAATGCCTATGCCGAACTCGGCCTGCGCCCGGTGGTGGCACCGGAGCTGGAGTTCTTCCTGGTCCAGAAGAACACCGACCCGGACTTCCCGCTGCTGCCGCCGGCTGGCCGCTCCGGTCGCCCTGAAACCGCGCGCCAGTCCTACTCGATCGATGCGGTCAACGAGTTCGATCCGATCCTCGATCTGATGTACGACTACTGCGATGCGATGAAGCTGGACGTGGATACGCTCATCCACGAATCCGGCGCGGCGCAGCTGGAGGTCAACTTCACCCATGCCAATGCGATGGATCTGGCCGACCAGGTGTTTCTGTTCAAGCGCACCATGCGTGAGTCGGCGATGCGCCACGGCATCTACGCCACCTTCCTGGCCAAGCCGATGGAGAACGAGCCGGGCAGTGCGATGCACATCCACCAGAGCCTGCTGCGGATCAGCGACGGCAGCAACGTGTTCACCGGCGAGCATGGCGGTGAGGATTTCAGCCCGTTGTTCGGGCACTACCTGGCCGGTCTGCAGAAATACGTGCCGATGGCGATGGCGTTCTTCGCGCCGAACGTGAATTCCTACCGCCGGCTGATGTTCGGCGAGGTCTCCCCGAGCAACGTGCACTGGGGCTTCGACAACCGCACCTGCGGGCTGCGCGTGCCGCTGGATACCCCGGAGAACATGCGGGTGGAAAGCCGGTTTGCCGGCTCGGATGCCAACCCCTACCTGGCGATCGYCGCCACCCTGGCTGCTGGCCTGCTCGGCATCCGCGAGCAGGGCTCCCCCACCGCGCCGATCAGCGGCAGCGCCAAGGAACTGGGCTACGACCTGCCACGCTCGCTGGGCGAGGCGCTGGACGGGCTGGAAGGCTGCCCGGAACTGCGCGAGATGCTGGGCGAGCGCTTCTGCCGGGCCTATGTGTCGGTCAAGCGCAAGGAATACGAGACCTTCTTCCGCGTGATCAGCTCGTGGGAGCGTGAATTCCTGCTGCTCAACGTCTGAACGGCGCCGCGTCGCCAGATCCGGCATGGCCGTGAGGGCCATGTGCTGGGAAAATACGGGCATGCCCGTTAGGCTGGCAGCCGTCGTACCGGTCTGGCCGGTTCCCCCATCTCGCACCTGACCTGTGGAGAGTCCGATGAAGCTGCGAATCCTCACCCTCGGCATTGCCGTATCCGTACTCAGCGCCTGTGGCGGCGGCAAGTCCGACGACGACAGCAAGGTGCTGAACGTCTACAACTACAGCGATTACATCGCCGAAGACACCATCCCCAACTTCGAGAAGGCCACCGGCACCAAGGTGACCTACGATGTGTTCGACAGCGATGAGATGGTGGAAACCAAGCTCCTGGCCGGCAACAGCGGCTACGACGTGGTGGTGCCGACGCTGAATTTCTTCGGCCGCCAGATCAAGGCCGGGGTGTTCCTGCCGCTGGACAAGAGCAAGATCCCGAACCTGGCCAACCTCGACCCGGACGTGATGAAGCGCATCGCCCAGCAGGACCCGGGCAACCAGTACGGCGTGCCGTACATGATCGGCACCACCGGCATCGGCTACAACGTGGAACTGCTCAAGCAGCGTTTCGGCGGCAGCACCGACATCGCCAACAGCTGGGATCTGATCTTCAAGCCCGAGAACATCGCCAAGATGAAGGACTGCGGGATCACCATCCTGGACACCCCCTCGGACATGATCCCGATCGCGCTGCACTACCTGGGCGAAGATCCGCACAGCCAGGACCCGGCCACGCTGGAAAAGGCCGCCGCGCTGCTCAAGGGCATCCGCCCGTACGTGCAGAACTTCCACTCCTCCCAGTACGTGGGCTCGCTGGCCAACGGCGGCACCTGTCTGGTGGTGGGCTGGTCGGGCGACATCATCCAGGCTCGTGACCGCGCGGCCGAGGCCAACAACGGCGTCACCGTGGCCTACTCGATCCCGCGCGAAGGCGCGCCGCAGTGGTTCGACATGCTGGCCATCCCCAAGGATGCCAAGCACCCGGAGGCCGCGTATGCCTTCATCAACTACCTGCTGGAACCGAAGGTGGCCGCGGCCAACACCAACTTCATCCATTACGCCAACCCGGTGACCAAGGCCACCGCCCTGGTGGACGAGGCGATCCGCACCGACCCGACCATCTACCCGCCGGCCGACGTGGCCGCCAAGATGTTCACCTACTCGATCAACACTCCGGAGGTGGACAAGCTCTACACCCGGTTGTGGACCGAGGTGAAGACCGGTCGCTGACCGCCCCTGCGACGCCGGCCCCGTGCCGGCGTYGTCGTTTCAGGGTATTCATCCCGCAGGTGTGGGGGGCAGGCCGCCCGATCCGGTAGCGCATGACGCTGCCACCACCGGTAAAATGGGATGCTCCCCCCGTCCCGCCGCCGCTCCCGGAGCCGCTCCCCATGCCATTTGATGCCAAGCCGGAAGGCGAGGTCGTGCCGGTCCTCGAACCGGGCTATCTGTCCATCCGCGCGCTGCGCAAGGAATTCGACGGCTTCGTCGCCCTCGACGATGTCAGCCTGGACGTGCGCAAGGGCGAGATCTTCGCCCTGCTCGGCGGCTCGGGCAGCGGCAAATCGACCCTGCTGCGCTGCCTGGGCGGCTTCGAGACGCCCACMAAGGGCAGCATCGAGCTGGACGGCCAGCGCATCAACGATCTGCCGCCGTACCAGCGGCCGATCAACATGATGTTCCAGTCCTACGCGCTGTTTCCGCACATGACGGTGGAGCAGAACATCGCCTTCGGGCTCAAGCAGGACGGCCTGGCCCGCGATGCGATCCGCACACGCGTGGGCGAGATGCTGGAGCTGGTGCAGCTGGGGAAGCTGGCCAAGCGCAAGCCGCACCAGTTGTCCGGTGGCCAGCAGCAGCGCGTGGCGCTGGCGCGGTCGCTGGCCAAGGGGCCCAAGCTGCTGCTGCTGGACGAGCCGATGGGCGCGCTGGACAAGAAGCTGCGTTCGCAGATGCAGCTGGAGCTGGTCAACATCATCGAGACCTCCGGGGTGACCTGCGTGATGGTCACCCACGACCAGGAAGAGGCCATGACCATGGCCACCCGCATCGCGGTGATGGATGCCGGCTGGATCCAGCAGGTGGGCAAGCCGGACGAAATCTACGAGCAGCCGGCCAACCGCTTCGTGGCCGAGTTCATCGGCTCGGTGAACCTGTTCGACGGGGCGATCGACGAGGACCTGCCCGAGTACGTCACCGTGCGCACGCCGCTGTTCCCGGCGCCGATCTACGTGGCCCACGGCATCACCGGCTACGAAGGCCAGCCGGTGGCGTTCGCGCTGCGCCCGGAGAAGGTGATGATCGGCAAGGACGAGCCGGCCGGGGACACCAACAAGGCACAGGGCGTGATCGAGGAAATCGCCTACTTCGGCAGCCATTCGGTCTATCACGTGCGCCTGCCGAGCGGGGCCAAGGTGCTGTCCAATTTCGCCAATTCGCAGCGCTGGGCCAGCGACGGGCTGACCTGGGGCGACAGCGTGTGGGTGTGCTGGCGTGACAACGACGGCGTGGTGCTCACCGCATGAACGCCGCCGGCTGGAAGCGTTGGCTCCCCGGTACCCGCGGTAGCGTGATCGCCGCGCCGTACCTGTGGCTGCTGCTGTTCTTCGCGGTACCGTTCGTGATCATCCTGATGATCTCRTTCTCACGCACGCAGGTCGGCTCGCCGCCGTATACCTGGCTGCTGGAATACGTGGATGGCGCGTTCTCGCTGAAGCTCAACCTGGGCAATTACGCAGCGCTGGTGAAGGACAACCAGTACGTGCTGGCCTACCTGAGTTCGATCAAGATCGCGGTGATCGCCACGCTGCTGACGCTGCTGATCGGCTACCCGATGGCATACGTGATTTCGCGGATGTCGCCGGCCGCGCGCAACGTGGCGATGATGTTGGTGGTGCTGCCGTCGTGGACCTCGTTCCTGATCCGGGTGTATGCGTGGATCGGCATCCTGGACCGCAACGGGCTGCTCAACCAGCTGCTGCTGAAGCTGGGGTTGATCGATGCGCCGCTGCAGATCCTGTACACGCCGACCGCGGCCTATATCGGCATCGTGTACTGCTACCTGCCGTTCATGGTGCTGCCGCTGTACGCCAACCTGGTCAAGCTGGACAACCGTCTGCTCGAAGCCGCCTACGATCTCGGGGCCAAGCCGTGGCAGGCCTTCCTGCGGATCACGCTGCCGTTGTCGCGCACCGGCATCATCGCCGGCTGCATGCTGGTGATGATCCCGGCGGTGGGCGAGTTCGTGATTCCGGAGATGCTGGGTGGCCCGGACACGCTGATGATCGGGCGGGTGCTGTGGGGTGAGTTCTTCAACAACCGCGACTGGCCCACGGCCTCGGCGGTGGCGATCGTGATGCTGCTGTTGCTGCTGGTGCCGATCCTGCTGTTCAACCGGGTCCAGCAGCGTGAGCTGGAAGGGAAGCTGCTATGAGCATGGTGCGCGGCAGCCGGTGGTTGGGGTGGTCGGTGTTGGGGCTGGGGTTCGCGTTCCTGTACCTGCCGATCCTGTTGCTGATGGTGTACTCGTTCAATGCCTCCAAGCTGGCCACGGTCTGGTCGGGCTTCTCCACGCGCTGGTACGGGGAACTGTTCAACAACCGGCAGATCCTGGATGCGTTGTGGATCAGCCTGGAGGTGGCGTTCTGGACGGCGTGCGCGTCGACGGTGCTGGGCACGATGGCGGCGATGGTGATGACGCGGTTCAAGCGGTTCCCGGGCAAGACCATGTTCGGCGCGCTGATCACCGCGCCGTTGGTGATGCCCGAGGTGATCCTGGGCTTTTCGCTGATGACGCTGCTGGTGGCGATGGGCGGCATTCCGGGCTTCCCGGCACGCGGGGTGACCAGCATCTGGATCGCGCATGTGACGTTCACGCTGTCGTTCGTGACGGTGGTGGTGTCCTCGCGGTTACAGGAGCTGGACCGTTCGCTGGAAGAGGCGGCGATGGACCTGGGGGCGAGCCGGTTGAAGGTGTTCTTCCAGATCACGTTGCCGATCATCGCCCCGGCGTTGGTGGCCGGCTGGTTGTTGGCCTTTACGTTGTCGCTGGACGATGTGGTGATCGCCAGTTTCGTGGCCGGCCCGAATTCGACGACGCTGCCGATGAAGGTGTTCGCATCGGTGCGGATGGGGATCAAGCCGGAGATCAACGCGCTGGCCACGCTGATGGTGCTGGCGGTGTCGATCGCGGCGGTGGTGGGCTGGTTCGTTACTGCGCGCGGTGAGAAGCGGCGTCAGCGCGACATGCAGATGGCGCTGCAGSACAAGGGGTAGGGTGGGTGCAGCTGTTCTTTTTAGAGCGACCGCAACGGCAACAGCGGGACTGAAATCTGAGTTGGCGTTGGCGTGGGTGGGTTGGCGGGATACGCCGCAAGTCCCGCTCCGCGGCCCGGCCCAGCCGCTGGCGGCCGTGCGTTCAGTCGCATGCGAGGCAGTTCCTCGCGAGCAATGCGCCTTCACCCGTGTAGGCTCCCAAGCCGCATCCATGCGGCTTGAGGGTCCCGCCAATCCACCCACCCACGCCAACGCCTGACGGATTGTTTGCCCCTTTGTTGGGTGGAGCAG
>NZ_JBFULB010000160.1:0-8631 GCF_056400545.1 Stenotrophomonas sp. P5_A8
AGCACAGTGCTCCGTCCTTGGATCCCGTATCGCTCCTGGGCCTTTTTGTAGGTCAGTTCCCCGCGCTCGACCTGGTCGACCACCGACAATTTGAAGGCCAGCGAGTAATCCCGCTGGCTGCGCCTGAGTGTTGAATCCATTGAACATTCCTCTTCCTGTGGGAAAAGGTGTCAACCCAATTCAGGACGGGTCACAATCAAGCAAAAAGGTCGGGGAAACCCGGCCTTTTTGTGTGCGCGTGATCGGCAACACCGGCCGCTGACCGGTTCCCGCCGCACCGGAAAGAACCGCCGCACCGGTAGTGCCGGCCGCTGGCCGGCTCCCCGCGGCGTCGGAAAGAACCGCAACCGGCCGCTGACCGGGTTACTCCACCGCCAATCCTTCCACCYTCTGCCAGCCACGCGGCAGCAGATGGCCGCGCGTCGCCCGCGTGCCCAGGTAGGTGTCCAGGTCCTTGAACGACAGGTTCATCGTGCGCGCACCGCTGCGTACCAGCAGCGTGTTGCCCGGGGCGACCGACACCACCGCGACCACGCGCTCGGTGGCGAGCTTGGCCTTGGGAATGTCGATGATCTTGTTGCCCTTGCCCTTGTCCAATTCCGGCAGGTCGCTGGCGGCGATCGCCAGCAGGTTGCCCGAGCTGGTCACCGCCACGATGCGGTCCGTTTCCGGATTGGCGACCACCGCCGGGGTAAGCACCTTCGAGCCGGAGGTCAGGTTGAGCATCGCCTTGCCGGCCTTGTTGCGCCCGGTCAGGTTCTCGAAGCGGGTCACGAAGCCGTAGCCGTGCGTGGAGGCCAGCACGAAGCGGGTGTTGTTCTCGCCACTGGCCAGGGTCATGAACGCGCTGCCCGGCGCCGGCGAGAAGCGGCCGGTCAGCGGTTCGCCGTTGCCGCGCGCCGAGGGCAGGGTGTGGATCAGGGTCGAATACGCGCGGCCCTCGCTGTCCAGGAACGCCACCTGCTGGGTGCTGCGCGCACGCACCGCCCCCAGCAACGCATCGCCGTCGCGATAGGACAGCGTGGACGGGTCCATGTCGTGGCCCTTGGCCGCACGGATCCAGCCCTTCTCCGACAGCACCACGGTCATCGGCTCGCTCGGCACCAGCTCGGTTTCATCGATGGCCTGCGCCGCGCCACGCTGTACCAGCGGCGAGCGGCGGTCATCGCCGAACTTCTTCGCATCGGCGGTGAGTTCGTCGCGGATCAGCTTCTTCAGCTTGGCCTTGCTGTCCAGGATCGACAGGATCTTGTCGCGCTCCTTGGCCAGCTCGTCCTGCTCGCCACGGATCTTCATTTCTTCCAGGCGCGCCAGCTGCTTGAGCCGGGTGTCCAGGATGTATTCGGCCTGTTCCTCGCTCAGCGCGAAACGCGCGATCAGCGCCGGCTTGGCTTCGTCCTCGGTGCGGATGATGCGGATCACTTCATCCAGGTTGAGGAAGGCCACCAGCAGGCCGTCCAGCAGGTGCAGGCGGCGCTCGACCTTCTGCAGGCGATGGGTGAGGCGGCGGGTGACGGTGGTGGCGCGGAACTGCAGCCACTCGCTGAGCAGCATCTTCAGGTTCTTCACCTGCGGACGCCCGTCCAACCCGATCACGTTGAGGTTGACCCGGTAGCTGCGCTCCAGGTCGGTGATGGCGAACAGGTGGCCCATCAGCTGGTCGGCGTCCACGCGGTTGGAGCGCGGCACCAGCACCACCCGCACCGGGTTGGCGTGGTCGGACTCGTCGCGGATGTCTTCCAGCCACGGCAGCTTCTTGGCGCGCATCTGCGCGGCGATCTGCTCGATCACCTTCGACGGCGATACCTGGAAGGGCAGCGCGTTGATGACGATGTTGGTCGATTCCTTGAAGTACGTCGCGCGCGCACGCACGCTGCCGTAGCCGGTTTCGTACATGTTCCGCAGGTCGGCCGGCGCGGTGATGATCTCGGCGAAGCTCGGATAGTCCGGTCCCTTCACGTGTTCGCACAGGTCGGCGATGGTCGCGTCCGGATCATCGAGCAGGTGCAGCAGCGCGCTGACGATCTCGTTGAGGTTGTGCGGCGGCACGTCGGTGGCCATGCCCACGGCGATGCCGGTGGTGCCGTTGAGCAGCAGGTGCGGCAGGCGCGCCGGCATCCAGGTCGGTTCTTCCAGGGTGCCGTCGAAGTTCGGGGTCCAGTCGGTGGTGCCCTGGTTGATTTCGCCCAGCAGCACTTCGGCGATCGGGGTCAGCTTGGACTCGGTGTAACGCATGGCCGCGAACGACTTGGGATCGTCGGTGGAACCGAAGTTGCCCTGGCCCTCGATCAGCGGATAGCGGTAGGAGAACGGCTGGGCCATCAGCACCAGCGCTTCGTAACAGGCGCTGTCACCGTGCGGGTGGTACTTACCGATCACATCACCGACGGTACGCGCGGATTTCTTCGGCTTGGAGGCGGCATTCAGGCCCAGCTCGCTCATCGCATAGATGATGCGGCGCTGCACCGGCTTGAGGCCGTCGCCGATGAACGGCAGTGCGCGGTCGAGCACCACGTACATCGAATAGTCCAGGTACGCCCGTTCGGCGTACTCGCGCAGGGGCAGCTGTTCAAAGCCGTGGAACGCGGGGCGGGCAAGATCGGTCATGCGGGATTGTTACCTGTGGCAAGGGACGGCGACGGCTGTCGCCCTCGCAGGCGGACGATTATCCGGATGCGGCCGGGGATGCCAAGCCGCGTGATGGATTGAGGGGGTGTCCGGTCCGTGCCAGGTAGCGCCCGGGCGGGCAGCCGAAGTGGCGGCGGAACACGGTGACGAAGGCGCTGGGGCTGCTGAAACCCAGCTCGTAGGCGATGTCGGACACGCTGTGCCCATCCGACAGACGCCGCAGACCCTCGGCCAGGCGCGCCTGCTGGCGCCACTGGGCGAAGCTGAGCGTGGTCTCGTCGCGGAAGTGCCGGGTGAGTGTACGCGGCGACAGCCCGGCCCAGTGCGCCCACTGTTCCAGGCTGCGGCCGTCGGCCGGATCGGCGATCAGCTGCGAGGCGATCCGCAGCAGCCGCCGGTCCTGCGGCATCGGCAGGTGCATGCGCTGGCGCGGCGCATTGCGGATCTCATCGAGCAGCACCTCGATCATGTGCTGTTGGCGCAGATCGGCCTTGGGGGTGGGCATCCAGCGGGTCACCCGCAGTGCCAGCGCCTGCAGCAGGTCGGAAATGGCAATCACGCAGGGCTCGTCGGGCAGGTCATGGGCCAGCGCCGGGCTGATGATCAGGCCCCAGCCACGCAGCGGTCCGGAGATGTCCACGGTGTGCGGCTCGCCCGGCGGCATCCAGCCGGCGCAGCCCGGCGGCAGCGACCAGTTGCCGTGGCGGGTGCGGGTGTTGAGCAGCCCGACCTCCACGCAGATCAGTTGGGCCCGGCGGTGCTCATGCCAGTCGATCTCGCGTTCCAGCCCGCGCGCGCTCTCGATCTGGAAGCCCAGCACCGGCACGCCGTCGTCGCGCTCGAGCCAGTCCAGCACCTCGTGGCGTACCAGCGGCGGGGGGAGTACGGCGTCCTCTGGCCTGAAAATGCTATTCATTGTCCAGATTGTAATACCGGGCCATCAGGGCTGGCTATTAAGGTGTCCCACCCCCATCAGCGTTCTGTTCGGTGCAACACAGCATTTTGTTCCAGATTGAATAGTTCCATTGAGAAATATATCTTCTGGAAGTAAAGTGCGCCGCATGATGATCTGTCCTGAAGCCACTCCCCCCAGCTTCGGCCTGTTGTTGCGCCAGGTGCGCGACGGCCTGGTCCGTCAGCTCGACACGTCGATGGCTGAGGAAAACCTCGGCATTGGTTTTACCCACTACCTCGGATTGAAGGTGCTCTCGGTCAAGGCCCCGTGCACCGCCAACGAGTTGGCCCAGGCCCTGGACCAGGTGCCCAGCGCGGTGACCCGCCTGCTGGACAAGCTGGAAGCAATGGGCTGTGTGCGGCGCGAGCCGCATGCCCAGGACCGGCGTGCGTTGCAGATCGTATTGACTGATGAAGGCCGCCAACTGTGGGCCCGGCTGAAGCAGCGCGGCGACCAGACCATCGACGACGCAATGCGCGATCTCTCCACGGACGAGCGCGCCCACCTGCTTTCCCTCATGACCCGTGTACGTGACTCCCTGATTACGCCATGACCTCCTTCCCTGATCGCACTATTTCACTGCGCCCGTTGCGGCCGGTGCTGCTGTCCGTGCTGGCGCTTGCGCTGGCCGCCTGTGCCAGCAGCCGCGGCCTGGCGCCGCACGGCCGGCTGCTCGACCCCGACAGCCTGCAGACCCAGCGCACCCTGGCCGCCAGCGGGCTGAGCCAGCCCGGTTGGCCCGCCACCGACTGGTGGCGCGCGCTGGGTGATCCCCAGCTCGATGCTCTGATCGCCGAAGGCCTGCAGCGCAATCCCGGGCTGGATGCGGCCGATGCCCGCCTGCGCCAGGCCCGCGCGCAGATCGGTACCGCCCATGCCGACCGCCTGCCCAAGCTGTCCGCCTCCGGCGGCTACACCGGCGTGCGCCTGCCCGAATCCATGGTCGGCGACGAGCTGGGTGGCAGTTATGCCGGCAGCGGCCAGGCCTATCTGAGTTTCAGTTACGGCATCGACCTGTGGGGCGGCAAGCGCGCCGCCTGGGAAGCGGCCGTGGACAGCGGGCATGCCGCCGAAGTGGATGCCCAGGCTGCGCGCCTGAACCTGTCGGCGGCCATCGCCGAAGCCTACGCACAGCTGGGTTATGCGTGGACGCTGCACGATGTGGCCAGCGAAGAACTGGCGCGCTCGCAGAAGACCCTGGACCTGACCCGGCAACGGCGTACCGCCGGCATCGACAGCGACCTGCAGACCCGCCAGGCCGAAGCCCGGATCCCGGCCGCGCAGCAGCAACGGCAGGCCGCGCAGCAGCAGATCGACGAGGCCCGCACCGCGCTGGCCGCGCTGGTCGGGCAGGGCCCGGACCGCGGCCTGCAGATCGTGCGCCCGCAGATGCTCAATCCGCTGGCACTGCAACTGCCGGGCGTGCTGCCCAGCGAACTGCTCGGGCGTCGCCCGGATATCGTCGCCGCGCGCTGGCGGGTGGAAGCGGCCGGTCGCGAGATCCACGCGGCCAAGGCGCAGTTCTATCCCAGCCTCAACCTGACCGCGCTCGGCGGGGTCGTGTCCAGTGAAGTGGACCAGTTGCTCAAGAGCGGTTCGACCTTCGCCTTCCTCGGTCCGGCGCTGAGCCTGCCGATCTTCGACGGTGGCCGCCTGCGTGCCAACCTGGACAAGACCGATGCCCAGTACGACCTGGCCGTGGCCGACTACAACCAGTCGGTGGTCAATGCACTGCGCGATGTGGCCGACCAGGTCAACGCGGTGCGCTCGCTGGCCGACCAGGCCGCTGCGCAGGCCCAGGCGGTAAGCACCGCACGTGCCGCCCATGACCTGGCCGACCAGCGTTACCGCGCCGGCATCGGCAGCTACCTGGACGTGCTCAGTGTCGAAGAGCAGTTGCTGGCCTCCCAGCAGCGACTGGCCGAGCTGCAGTCGCGTCAGATCCTTGTTTCGGTGCGACTGAGCCAGGCACTGGGCGGCGGCTTTACGCCGTCCAGCGACGCTGCCCCGGTTGCCGCCACCCCCGATTCCACGCATTCCTGAGACACATCCCATGAGCCAGACATCCGCTCCCGCTGCCGCCCCGGCAGCTCCGTCCCGTCGCGGCAAGCTGCTGCGCGGCCTGTTGGTCATCGTGGTGCTGCTGCTGGCCGCGCTGGCCCTGTGGTACTTCATGTTCGGCCGCTGGTTCGAAGATACCGACGATGCCTACGTGCAGGGCAACCAGGTGCAGATCACCCCGCTGGTGAGCGGCACCGTGGTGGCGATCAACGCCGATGACGGCATGCGCGTCGAACGTGGCCAGCTGCTGGTGCAGTTGGACCCGGCCGATACCGAGGTGGCACTGCAGCAGGCCGAAGCCAACCTGGCCAAGACCGTCCGCCAGACGCGCGGCCTCTACCGCAGCGTGGAAGGCGCGCAGGCGGATTTGAACGCGCGCCAGGTGACCTTGAAGCGGGTCCGCGAGGACTTCAACCGCCGCAAGGGGCTGGCCGCCACCGGTGCGATTTCCAACGAAGAACTGGCCCACGCCCGCGACGAGCTGGCCGGCGCCGAAGCGGCCGTGGCCGGTTCGCGCGAAACCTTCGAGCGCAGCAATGCGCTGGTCGATGACACCGTGATCGCTACCCAGCCGGACGTGCAGGCCGCTGCCGCGCAGCTGCGCCAGGCGTTCCTCAACAACGCCCGCGCCGGCATCGTCGCGCCGGTCAGCGGCTATGTCGCCCGTCGCTCGGTGCAGGTCGGCCAGCGCGTGCAGCCGGGCACTGCGCTGATGGCGGTGGTGCCCACCGAACAGATGTGGGTGGAAGCCAACTTCAAGGAAACCCAGCTGCGCCACATGCGCCTGGGCCAGGAAGTGGAGCTGCGTTCGGACCTGTACGGCGGTGACGTCAAGTACAAGGGGCGCATCGATAGCCTGGGCCTGGGCACCGGTTCGGCGTTCTCGCTGCTGCCGGCGCAGAACGCCAGCGGCAACTGGATCAAGATCGTGCAGCGCGTTCCGGTGCGCATCGCCATCGATGCCAAGCAGCTGGCCGAGTATCCGCTGCGCATCGGTCTGTCGATCAAGGCCGAAGTGAGCCTGCGCGACCAGAAGGGCACCGTGCTGCCGACGCAGTTTGCCAAGGGCCAGGTGTTCGACACCGACGTCTACGCCAAGCAGCTGCACAGCGCCGATGACATGATCCATATGATCATCCAGGGCAACCTGCCGCAGCAGGCCAAGGCGAACTGAGGCCATCATGTCCGCACAAGCTCCCGCCGCGCCCGGCACCCCGGGCGCACCGTCGGCGCCCGGTGCGGCCGCCGGTTTCCTGCCGCCCAGCGTCGCGCTGTGCACCGTCGGCCTGGCGATGGCCTCGTTCATGCAGGTGCTCGACACCACCATCGCCAACGTCTCGCTGCCCACCATCGCCGGCAACCTCGGCGCCAGTTCGCAGCAGGCCACCTGGGTCATCACTTCGTTCGCGGTCAGCACCGCGATCGCCCTGCCGCTGACCGGCTTCCTGAGCCGCCGCTTCGGCGAACGCAAGCTGTTCATCTGGGCGACGCTGGCCTTCGTGATCACCTCGCTGCTGTGCGGCCTGGCCCAGAGCATGGGCATGCTGGTGCTGTCGCGCGCGCTGCAGGGCTTCGTGGCCGGGCCGATGTATCCGATCACCCAGTCCCTGCTGGTGTCGATCTATCCACGCGAAAAACGTGGGCAGGCGCTGGCGCTGCTGGCGATGATCACGGTGGTGGCGCCGATCTGCGGCCCGATCCTGGGCGGCTGGATCACCGACAACTACAGTTGGGAATGGATCTTCCTGATCAACGTGCCGCTGGGTATCTTCGCGGCGATGGTGGTGGGCAGCCAGTTGAAGGGCCGCCCGGAGCAGATCGAGAAGCCGAAGATGGATTACGTCGGCCTGATCACCCTGGTGATCGGCGTGGGCGCACTGCAGCTGGTGCTCGACCTGGGCAACGACGAAGACTGGTTCTCCTCTCCCAAGATCGTGGTGCTGGCCTGTGTGGCGGTGGTGGCGTTGACGGTGTTCCTGATCTGGGAGCTGACCGACAAGGACCCGATCGTGGATCTGAAGCTGTTCCGGCACCGCAATTTCCGCGCCGGTACGCTGGCGATGGTGGTGGCGTATGCGGCCTTCTTCAGTGTGTCGCTGCTGATTCCGCAGTGGTTACAGCGCGACATGGGTTACACGGCGATCTGGGCGGGCCTGGCGACGGCACCGATCGGCATCCTGCCGGTGATCATGACGCCGTTCGTGGGCAAATATGCGTCGCGTTTCGACATGCGGATGATCGCTTCGTTTGCGTTCGTGTTCCTGTCCTTCACCAGCTTCATGCGCTCGGGCTTCAACCTGCAGGTGGACTTCACCCACGTGGCGGGCGTGCAGTTGATCATGGGCATCGGCGTGGCATTGTTCTTCATGCCGGTGCTGCAGATCCTGCTGTCGGACCTGGACGGTCGCGAGATCGCGGCGGGTTCGGGCCTGGCAACGTTCCTGCGGACGCTGGGCGGCAGTTTCGCGGCATCGTTGACGACGTGGCTGTGGGCGCGCCGGACGCAGGTGCACCATGCGGATCTGACCGAGCACATTTCGGTCTATCAGCCGGGCATGCAGGATCAGGTGGCGGCGATGGGGCAGGGTGACGTGCAACATGGCGCGGCGGTACTGAACAACATGATCAACCACCAGGCCTCGCAGATGGGCTTCAACGACATCTTCTTCCTGCTGGGCTGGATCTTCCTGGCGATCATCGCCTTCCTGTGGCTGGCCAAACCGCCGTTCGGTGCGGGCGCAGGTGCAGCGTCGGCCGGTGGGCATTGATCAGCGGGTGAGCTGATACGAAAAAACCCCGTCGGAAGGCGGGGTTTTTTTGTGGGCGTTTGTTTTTGCGCGCGAGGCGAAGGTGGAGCAGGGGCAGAGCAACGGCAGAGCAACGGCAGGGCAACGGCAGGGCAACGGCAGGGCAACGGCTGTGGGTGTGCGCCTCTACGGGCTTGGATGGGTACGGGTGGGTTGGCGGGACACGCCGTAAATCCATCC
>NZ_JBFULB010000161.1:0-8569 GCF_056400545.1 Stenotrophomonas sp. P5_A8
GGAGCCCAGCGCCCGACCCACCGACCAGCGACAGAAAAGCCTGGCGTCCACCTACGCACCGCACGCCGAGCCCCGTAGCGGGCGGTAGGCTCCTGGGCAAAATAAAGGAGGAGGCCGCCACGCGGCCGGGGGACATTTGCGCCAGGGGCCTACCGGCCGCTACGGGGCCCTCACGCGCGCGAAAAGCCCGACCGAAAAGGTGCCCCAGATCCCCAATGTCACTCGGACAACCCGACCACCCGACCACACACGTACAGCCGTACGCCCTCTGCACAGCCCCCGGAACAAGACGCCCCTGCCTTCGGAAAAAAGCCAAAAAAAGACCGGCTTTCGCCGGTCTTTTTTCGATTCAGTGGCGCCGGATCACTCCGATTCCCACCACATCCAGAAGCTGTCCCACAGACGCTTGAAGAAGCCGGCTTCTTCCACGGCGGCCACGGCCACCAGCGGCGCTTCGGCGACCACCTTGCCATCCAGCGTCACCTTCAGCGTGCCGATTTTCTGGCCCGCGGTGAAGGGCGCTTCCAGCGTCTTGGGCACGTCGATGGTCGGCTTGAGGTCGTTGTAACGACCGCGCGGCACGCTCACCAGCATCGGCTGGGCCACGCCCAGCTGCACCGTGTCGGCCTTGCCCTTCCACACCTTGTGGTCGGCCACGGCCTTGCCCGGCTCGTACATGCGGTGGGTTTCGAAGAAGCGGAAGCCCCAGTTGAGCAGGGCCAGACTGTCATCGGCGCGCTGCTTTTCCGAACTGCCGCCCAGCACCACCGCGATCAGGCGCTGGTCGCCGCGCTGTGCCGAGCTCATCAGGCAGTAGCCGGCCTCGGAGGTATGGCCGGTCTTGATCCCGTCCACGCTGCCATCGCGCCACAGCAGCAGGTTGCGGTTGGGCTGCTTGATGTTGCCGACCGTAAATTCCTTCACCTTGTTGTAGGCGTAGGTTTCCGGATAGTCGCGCACCATCGCCCGGCCCAGCAGCGCCAGATCGTAGGCGGTGCTGTGGTGGCCCGGCGCGGTCAGGCCGTGGGCGTTGATGAAGTGCGAGTCCTTCATCCCGATCTTGGCGGCATAGCTGTTCATCAGCGAGGCGAAGGCTTCTTCGCTGCCCGCCACGTGCTCGGCCAGGGCAATCGCGGCATCGTTGCCGGACTGGATCGCCATGCCCTTTTCCATATCTTCCAGACGCGCGGTCTGGTTGACCGGGAAGCCGCTGTAGCTGCCGTCGGTACCGGCGCCGCCTTCGCGCCAGGCCCGCTCGCTCATCATCACCTGGTCATCGGGACGGACCTTGCCGTTCTTGACCTCGGCGGCAACGACATAAGACGTCATCACCTTGGTGATGCTGGCCGGGGCCAGCTGCTCATGTTCATTTTCGCCAGCCAACACCTGGCCGGTGGCGTAATCCATCAGCACCCAGGCTTTGGAGACACTGGGTCTGGGCGCCGGCGGGGTGGCGACGGTGGCCGGGGCGGCGGCAGGCGCAGGCACCGGCTGGGGGGCCGGCTGCGGGGTCTGGGCGGAGACCATGCCCACGAACAGGGTCGTGGCCATGGCAGCAGCGGCAAAGCGGAATTTCATTGGACAGCAAGCTCCTGGTGGGGCGCCAAGGTGGAAAGACGGAGTGTGGCCATTGTAGGCCGATGCAACGGTGCGCGCGGGACGCCGCCGCTCGCGGCGGCGGTCAGTCCTTCACGATCTGCGGCGCACCAAAGCCCAGACCGGCGATGCGGCCGGCAAGTTCCGAGGCGCTGGCGTGGTCGGCCGCCGGCACGCGCAGGCGCCAGAGGGTGCGGCCGCCGCTGACGATGTCGCTGATGCTGGCCCCGACGATGCCGGCCGAAGACAGCTGGCCCAGTGCACGGGTGGCGTTGTCGCGGCTGGCGAAGCTGGCCACCTGCAGGAACACGCTGCCCACCTGCTGGGACAGGCTTGCAGGGGCGGGCACCGGTACGGGGGTCGGGCGGGCCACCGGGCGCGGCGGCACGACGGCGGCCACCAGCGGCGCGGCCGGCAGCGCACTGACGGTAACCGGCGCATCGTCGATCTGTGCCGCCTGGGTCGCGGCCGGGCGGCCACTGGCCACCGTGGCGCCCGCGTAAGCCGGGGCCGTGGCGGCTGGCAGGCGGCCGACCAGCTTGTCCATGTCGCTGGGCGAACGCGGCTGCGCGGCAGCGGCCACGCTTGCGGCCGCGCGGCGCTCGCGACGCGAGGGCTTGTCGGCCAGCAGGTTGCCTTCGCCCGGCGTCAGCGCGCGCACTTCCACGTTGCCGGTGCCGCGCTGGGTGATGCCCAGGCGCACGGCGGCGGCATAACTCAGGTCGACCACCCGGCCGTCGTGGAACGGGCCGCGGTCGTTGACGCGCACGATCACCGATTCGCCGTTGTCCAGGTTGGTGACCCGCGCAAAGCTCGGCAGCGGCAGGGTCTTGTGGGCGGCGGTGAAGGCGTACATGTCGTACACCTCGCGGTTGGACGTCAGGCGGCCATGGAACTTGGCACCGTAATACGAGGCGGTCCCCTTCTCGGCATAGCCGCTGGTCTTGTCCAGCACCTGGTACTGCTTGCCCAGCACCACGTACGGCGACTTGTTGCCGACCGGCGAACGCGGCAGGTCGACCACCTCCGGCTCGGGGATGCAGGCCACGTTGGGAATATAGGTGGGGGTGCTGTCGTTGACGCCGGGCTTGTACAAGCCGCCGGCACGGTAGTCGCCGCGGGTAGTCGGATCTTCGGTGGCGGCCTTGTAGGGCGACCCGTCCGGACAATGCGCCGGGCGGTTGCCCTTGCCCTGCACCAGCGTGCCGCTGCCGGGCTTGGCGCTGCCGGCGCTGGCCGGCTTTTTCGGCGCGCTGCTGCAGGCGGCGAGCGCCAGGACCAACAGACCGGGGACCAGCCATCTGCAGCGTGCGCGTGCGTTCATGCCGGCGGCAGCYCCTGTCCGGCGATGGCCTGGGACAACTGGTACACGGCCATCGCGTACATCTTGGAAAGGTTGTAACGGGTGATCGCGTAGTAGTTCTGGAAGCCCAGCCAGTACTGCTTGCCGGTGCTGCCTTCGAGCGTGATCGGCGTGGCGGTCAGGCCTGCCGGCACCGGCGCGCTGGGCTGATAGCCGCGCTGGGCCAGCTCGGACAGGGTCCAGGTGGGCGCCCACTCGGTCGGATTGAATTCTTCGCGGCCGGCGGCCAGTGTGGCTGGCACCGCGACCGGACCGCCGCGCACCCAGCCGCCCTTCTTGACGAAGTAATTGGCGATCGAAGAGAACACGTCGTCGTAGCTGTTGGACAGGTCGCGGCGCCCATCGCCGTTGCCGTCCACCGCGAAGTCCAGGTAGCTGGACGGCATGAACTGGCCCATGCCCATCGCGCCGGCGTAGCTGCCCTTGATCGCGGTGATGTCCAGCTTCTCGTCGCGGGTCAGCGCGAACAGGCGCGCCAGTTCGTCGCGGAAATACAGCTCACGGCGCACTTCGCGCTCGAGCTTGGACGGATCGCCACTGCGCGGGTACTTGAAGGCCAGCGTGTACAGCGCATCGAKCACGCGGTAGCTGCCGGTGTTGCCGCCGTAGCTGGTTTCCACCCCGATGATCGCCACGATCACTTCGGCCGGCACGCCGGTGCGTTGCTGCACGCGCATCAACTCGTCGCGGTGCTGGGCGAGGAATTTCTTTCCGCCGTCGATCCGCGCCTGGCTGATGAACATCGGCCGGTACTCGTTCCACGGCTTGACCCGCTCGGCGGGTCGCGACATCGCCGCGATGATCGGATCGCGCACCTGCGCCTGGGCCAGCGTGGCCTCGATCTGCGCAGCGGGAATGCCATAGCGTTTTGCGGTGTCGCGCACGAAGTTGGCGCGGGCCACCTCGAACGGCACCGGGGTCAGGTCCACCGGCGCGGCCGTAGCGGCAGCGGCCTCCGGCGCGGCTTCGGCCGGGCCCTTCTGCCCCGGCAACGGCTTGTTGGGGGCACCGGACGCCTGCGGCGACGGTGACGGAGAAGGCGGTTGGGTCGCGCAGGCGACCAAACCGAGCGTAAGCATGCAGGCCAGAGTGCGTCGAATCATCGCGGCAGGTTAGCAGGTCAAGGATGAATTAAAACCCCTAAGACCATGAATCACAACGAATTGCCTGCGACAAGGGACAATCGTTAACGCTGCGTCTACAGTGATCGCAGTCAGATTCCCCATTCAGCCATGGATGCATCCGGGCCCCTGACACATCAGGTGCGGGTCAGCGGCAATTATTAAGGTCTGCCGGTTACGTCCCCATCCCCATGGACGCAACCGGCCAAACCGACCCGGTCGGTACCGGCGCGGCGCGCAACTCCCCAGCGCGCGCCTCGCCCCTTGTACCCGTTGGGTCAACTACTCCCCACCAAGCTCCCCAGGCATGTCGCTTGGCTCGACATACCCCTGCTGGCGGGCCGCCATTGTGCCGTCCGTTTACGACAAGTCCATTGATCAGGATCAACGCACTTCATATCTGTGCGCCACATCTCACTTTTCCGTCACTTTGTTGACGATCCGTGCACCAAACCCGCCAAACCCTGACGCTATAAACCTGCTTTGCCGGATATCCGATCACTCCCAGCCGACCGCAGAGGCGAGCCTTCGCTTCCCCCGCTCAGCCGATGAACCATCCTGCCGCTGGGGGCAGGCCCTGACGGGACCTTGGGCAGCACAGTCGCTGCGATGCGCGGGCATCCCTTGCCGCCGCGCGGACCTGAGCCGATCCCGACCGAGCGCGGAGCGCAGCCGCTCGTCGAGGAGGGCGGGCAGTCAGCGAACAGCAGCCACGCATGGCGTGGCGCTACCCATGGGTCAGCCGTAGCCGCCGTGGACGGGCTGATGCTTGCGCGCGGCCATCACCAGGCCGAAACCGGCCAGCAACGACACCGCCGACGTGCCGCCGTAGCTGATCAGCGGCATCGGCACGCCCACCACCGGCAGCAGGCCGGAGATCATCCCGCCGTTGACCAGCACGTACACGAAGAACGCCAGGCCCGTGGCGCCGGCCAACAGCCGCGAGTACGAATCGCGCGATTGCGAGGCGATCCACAGGCAGCGGCCGATCACCACCAGGTACAACGCCAGCACCGTCGCCACCCCGATCCAGCCGAACTCCTCGCTGAGCACCGAGAACGCAAAGTCCGTGGTCTGCTCGGGAATGAAGTTCAGGTGCGACTGCGAACCCTGCCCCCAGCCCTTGCCATCGAATCCGCCGGACCCGATCGCGATCTTGGACTGGATGATGTTCCAGCCTGCGCCGAGCGCATCCATCTCCGGATCCAGGAACATCATGATGCGGTCCTTCTGGTAGGGCCGCAGCAGCCAGAACCACGCCACCGGCGCCGCTGCCGCCACGCCGCCGACCGCCACGCCCACCCACCACCACGGCAGACCGGCCAGCAACAGCACGAACGCGCCGCTGGCCGCGATCAGCACGCCGGTACCGAAGTCCGGCTGCAGCATCACCAGCCCGGTCGGCACGCCGATGATCACCGCGCTGACCATCACCGTGGAAAAACGCGGTGGCAGCGGCATGCGGTGCAGGTACCAGGCCACCATCATCGGCAGACTGACCTTGAGCAGCTCGGCCGGCTGCAGGTAGAACAGTTTCAGATCCAGCCATTGCCGGCCGTACTTGCCCGTGCCGAGCACGAACACCGCCAGCAGCGGGATCATCGAGATCGCATAGATCAACGGCGTGGCCGAGCGGATGCGCAGGATCGACACCCGCGAGATCGCCCACATGGCGCCCAACCCGACCACGAAGCGCGCGCCCTGGGCGAACACCAGGCCGTCGCCGCCGGCGCTCTTGAGCACCGCCAGCCCGATCAGCATCAGCGCACCCAGGGCCAGGCACAGCACCCAGTCCAGCGTGCTGCTGAAACGCACGACCATGTCGGTCGCCCAGCGCAGGAAGACCTTCATCGCGCACGCTCCGGGGTTGTCGGCGGCGGTGCGGCGGCCGGCACCGGCGCGCCAGGGGCAAGCGGTGACGGCGCGGGAACCGGCGCGCTCGGCAGGCCCACCACGATCGGCAGCGATTCCAGCAGCGCAGCCGCGGCATCGCCGGCGGCCCGCGCGTTGCTGTCACCGCTGTCGAACCCGGTGATGCCGATCGCGGTGGTACCCCGCTCGCTGTCCAGGGGTTCCAGCCCGTCGGGCATCTTGCCCAGCAGCCACGCATCGAACAGCTTGCGCGCGATCGGCGCTGCGGCCGAGCCGCCGTAGCCGCCGCCCTCGACCGCGATCGCCACGGCGATCACCGGGTTCTCGGCCGGCGCGAAGCCGACAAACAACGAGCGGTGACGCAGGTGCATCGGCAGGCTCTTGGGGTTCACCGCCGCCGTACCACGGCGGCTGATCACCTGCGCGGTGCCGGTCTTGCCGGCGATCGTGTACGGCGCGCCGGCCGCGGCCCGCGCGCCACTGCCGCCCGGGCGCATGGTGCCCATCATGCCTTCGCGCACGGCCTGCAGATTGCCGGGATTGGGGCTGACCGGCTTGGTCTCGCCGGCCGGCACCGGGGTCCAGTCGGCATCGAAGCCGGCCCGCTCCTGCATCACCAGGTGCGGGGTGCGCAGCTGGCCGTTGCCGATCCCGGCGATGCCGTGCACCAGCTGCAACGGGGTGACCTTCCAGTCACCCTGGCCGATGCTGACGTTGACCGTGTCGCCGGGATACCAGCGCTCCTTGCGGGTTTTGTACTTGTGCTGCGGCGAGGGCAGGATGCCGCCGATCTCGCCGGTGAGGTCGATGCCGGTCGCTTCGCCGAAGCCGTAATAGCCCATGTAGTGGTCGAAGCGCTCGATGCCCATGTCCAGCGCCAGCTTGTAGTAATACGTGTTGACCGACTGGGTGATCGACTTGCGCAGATCGGTCCAGCCATGCCCGCCGCGGTTGGCATCGCCCCAGCCGCGCGAGGTGCCGGGCAGGTAGAACATGCCGGTGGACAGGATCTTGTCTTCGGGCTTGCGCGTGCCGCTGTCCAGGCCGGCCAGGCCGATCAGCGGCTTGATCGTCGAACCCGGCGCCACGCCACCCAGCACGAGCCGGTTGAACTGCGGCCGCGAGGGGTTGTCGTTGAGCGCCTTGAAATCGGCATGCGAGATGCCGTTGACGAACAGGTTCGGGTCATACGAGGGCAGGCTGACCATGGCCAGCACCTCGCCGGTGCGCGGGTCCATCGCCACCGCCGCGCCGTCGAAATCGCCGAAGGCGGCCACCATCGCGCGCTGCAGATCGGCATCGATGGACAGCCGCAGATCGCTGCCGGACTGCGCGGCGACCCGGCCGATCGTGCGGATCGCGCGGCCCTGCACGTTGGTCTCGACCTGCTCGTAGCCGACCTTGCCGCGCAGTTGCTGCTCGTAATAGCGCTCCAGCCCGGACTTGCCGATGTGGGTCAGCGCCGCGTTGCCCTCGCCGAGGATCTCCAGGTCCTTGTCATCGACCCGGCCGACGTAGCCGATGATGTGCGCGAACAGGTCGCCGTAGGGGTAGCGACGGGTCAGGTACGGCTCCAGCTCCACGCCGGGATAGCGCCAGCGGTCGACCGCGAAGCGCGCCATTTCCTCATCGCTGACGCGCAGCTTGAGCGTGACCGGCAGGAACTTGCGGCGGGCCTTGCGCGACTTGTTGAAGGTCTCGATGTCCTCCGGGCTGAGGTCGAGGATCTTCGCCAGCCCGGCCAGGGTGGCGTCCATGTCCTTGACCTTGTCCGGGGTGATGTCCAGCCGGAACGCAGGCACGTTCTCGGCCAGCAGGCGCCCGTTGCGGTCGTAGATCATCCCGCGCCCGGGCACCACCGGCCGCGGCTTGATGCGGTTGGCCTCCGAGCGGGTGGCATAGACGTCGTGGTCCAGCACCTGCAGCTTGAAGTACCAGCCGCCCAGCCCGATCAGGCAGACCAGCACGCCAAGGAAGCCCAGCGCGGCACGGCGCCGGAACTGTTCCGCTTCGGCGTGGGGATTCTTGGCCTGGCGGCGCACGTACATGTCAGCGACCGCGACGCCCGAAGCGCACCGCATCGAGCAGCACGAACAGCAGCGGCCACAGGCCCATGCCGAGCAGCGGCGCCCACCAGTACGACCACGGCAGGGTCGGTTCGCCGACCACGATATGCACCACCGAACTGACGATGCGGTCGTTGAACAGCAACCCGCCGATGGCCAGCATCTGCTGGGACATCGGGAAAAAGCGGATGCGGGCGCGGAAGCGCTGCAGGATGAAGGTGAGCATCACCAGCCGCAGTGCCTGTTCGCCCAGCACCCCGCCGTACAGCAGGTCGGCGACCACGCCGCTGGCAAACGCGATGCCCAGCCCGACCCGGTCCGGCGCTTCGATGACCCAGTAGGCCAGCACCAGTGCCAGCCAGTACGGCCGCAGCGGCTGCAGCAACGCCGGCAGCGGCAGCAGGCCCAGCAGCAGCGCCAGCACCACGCTGACCGGCAGCACCCACGGTTTGTCGCGCAGGCGGCTCATTCGCGGTTCTCCACCGATTCCGGCTGCCGAGCATGGCTCGGCACTACCGTGGATTCAGGGGCGGCGGCGGCCGGTGCGGGCG
>NZ_JBFULB010000162.1:0-8481 GCF_056400545.1 Stenotrophomonas sp. P5_A8
CTGCAGCGCCGTTGGAACCCATGCTGGCACGCGATACCGCGTAACGGCGCACACGGCAGCAGGTGAGCCCTACCGCTTGGGCGGCGGCGGTGCCGCGTCAGACGCGGCGCCGGAGTCCTGCTGTGCGGACGCGGCAGTACCACTTCCGCCACCGGGCACGTTGCGTGCGGCCGTGTTGCCTGCGGCAGGGGCAGGCGCAGGGGCCGGCTGTTCGATGGCGTCGGCGTGCTGGCCTTGATCGGTCCGCTCGGGTTTGCTGCAGGCCGACAATGTCAGCAGGGCGACGGCACTCAACACCGCKATTCGCATGGCCCGTCTCCAGTAATGATCAGACCCCGAGTTGTAGCCACGGGACCGTCGGCGGTCCGTGAACGCCGTCTCGATCACTCCGTGACGACAGTCACATGCTGTAAGGTATGCCGCGTCGGCGCTCGTCCGTCCCGTGATGTACGGGTCGGGAGCCGAGCACGTCACGGAGCACGGAGTCCACAACATGCGTATTCCCGAGGGACTGGAAGCAGGTCGACAGGCACGGGGCCTGACGCGACGGCACTTCCTTCTGGCCATGGGTTCGGCTTCGCTGCTTGCGGCCTGCCACGGGAAAATGCCTGCGACGGCGGTGAGTACCGCACCCGATGCTGCGCCCGCCACCGACGCCAATGCCGCCTTCCTCCGGCTGTCCGAAGCCCTCACCGACAAGCGCGACCTGGACCCAGCCACCGCTGACCGGATCGAAAAGGCATTTGCCACGCTGCAGCCCGACGTCCATGCCCGGTTTCCCGCGCTTATCGCGCTGGCGACCCGGACGGGTGGGGCGCAGGCACTGCTGGCTGCGGCCGGCGACGCGAGGCCGGCGGCGCTGGCGATCATCACCGCCTGGTACACCGGCACCGTGGGTAAAGGCGTCCATGCCGTCACCGTGTCCTATCGCGATGCGCTGATGCAGCGCCCTGCCGAGGATGGCCTGTTCCCGGCGACCTACGCCCAGGGCGGGCCCGCATGGTGGACCGCCGAGCCGCCCGCACCGATCCGAGCACGCGCCTGACACCTGCGCGGTCATCTTCTTTTCCTGCAATTGATCTGGATACCCCTCATGAAAGCTCCGGTTTTCCGTGATGGCGACGTCGATGCCGACGTCGTGATCGTCGGTTCTGGCGTCGTTGGCGCATTGATCGCCCACCAGCTGGTCCGCGCTGGCAAATCCGTGCTGATCCTGGAGGCCGGCCCTCGCTTGAACCGTTCCGACGTCGTCGAGAACTGGCGCAACGCCAGCTTCGAGCGACGCATCGGTAGCGATTTCCAGGGGCCGTACCCGCAATCGAAGTTCGCCACCGCGCCGCTGTACTTTCCGGCCAACGATTACGTCGGCCTGACCGGCCCCGATGCCAGCAGCTTCCACCAGGGCTTCATCAAGGCCGTGGGCGGCACGACCTGGCACTGGGCCGCGTCGTGCTGGCGGCACCTGCCGGTGGACTTCAAGATGCAGACCGCCTACGGCGTCGGTCGCGACTGGCCGATCAGCTACGAAGACATCGAGCCGTACTACTGCCGCGCCGAAGAAGCCATGGGCGTGTCCGGACCGAACGACCCGGCCCAGCAGAGCCCGTCCGAGCGCTCCAAGCCCTACCTGGCCGACATGATTCCGTGGGGCAACGGCGACAAGGTATTTGCCGAGGTGGTCAATCCGCACGGCTACAACCTGGTGCCGATTCCGCAGGGGCGCATGATCAAGCCGTGGAATGACCGGCCTGCCTGCTGCGGCAACAACAACTGCCAGCCGATCTGCCCGATCGGGGCCATGTACAACGGCGTCCACACGGTCCAGGCCGCCGAGGCCCTGGGCGCCAAGGTGCTGGACGAATCGGTGGCCTACAGGATCGACACCGATGCGCAGAACCGGGTGACGGCCATCCATTGGTATGACAGCGACAAGGTCAGCCACAAGGCCACCGGGCGCAGCTTCGTGATCGCCTGCAACGCGCTGGAAACCCCGCGCCTGCTGCTGCTCGCGGCCAACGAACAGAACCCGAACGGGATCGCCAATTCGTCCGATCAGGTCGGGCGCAACATGCTGGATCACTCCGGCTTCCACTGCTCGTTCATCGCCGATCGGCCGATCTGGCTGGGCCGGGGGCCGGCGCAGTCCAGCTGCATGGTCGGGCCGCGCGACGGCGCGTTCCGGTCGCAGTACTCGGCCACCAAGATCATCCTCAACAACATCAGCCGCGTGCCCGTCGCCACCGATCAGGCGCTGAAGATGGGGTTGACCGGTGACGCGCTGGACGCGGAAATCCGCCGCCGCGCGATCTACGGCGTGGACCTGTCGATCAGCCTGGAACCCCTGCCGGATCCGACCAACCGCCTGACCCTCTCCACCACCCGCGTGGATGGCCACGGCCTGGCCTGCCCGGACATCCATTACTCGCTGGGCGATTACGCACGCAAGGGTTACGACAAGTCCTGCGAACAGCTGCGACACATCGGCACGCTGTTCAACGCCGAAGAGTTCGTCATCACCACCTCGCTCAATGCGAACAACCACATCATGGGATCGACCATCATGGGCGCCGATCCGCGCGACTCGGTGGTCGATGGCGATTGCCGCGCACATGACCATCCGAACCTGTGGCTGCCCGGTGGCAGCGCGATGGTCTCGGCCAGCGTGGTCAACAGCACCCTGACCATGGCCGCGCTGGCACTGCGCGCGGCCGACGCCATCGAGCGTGCMGCATGAAGACGATGCTGCTCATCGCGCTGGCCATGCTGACAGGCGTCAGCCAAACCGCACGCGCCGACGAGACCCTGGAACGCGGCCGCTACCTGTCCGTCGCCGCCGACTGCGTGGCCTGCCATACCAGCCCGAAGCAGGGAAAGCCGTACGCAGGTGGCTACGCCATCGCTTCGCCACTGGGCGAAATCTGGGCCAGCAACATCACCCCGTCCAAGACCCATGGCATCGGCACCTACAGCGAGCGTGATTTCGCCAAAGCGGTCCGCGAGGGCGTGCGCAAGGACGGCGCCCATCTGTATCCGGCCATGCCCTACACCTCGTACGCCAAGCTCACCGACGAGGACATCCACGCGCTGTATGTCTACTTCATGCAAGGCGTGGCACCGGTGAACGAGGCGGCGCATCGCACCGAGCTGCCGTTCCCCTTCAGTGTGCGCACGTCCATGGCGGTGTGGAACCTGCTGTTCCTGGACAAGACGCCCTTCAAACCCGATCCGGGCAAGGATGCGCAGTGGAATCGCGGCGCCTATCTGGTGGAAGGCCTGGCGCACTGTTCCAGCTGCCACAGCCCGCGCGGCCTGATGATGCAGGAAGTGGGCGGCAAGGCCTTCGCCGGCGGTTCGCTGGGTGACTGGTATGCGCCCAATATCACCTCCGACCCGATCAGCGGTATCGGCGGCTGGACCGATGAGGAGCTGGCACGCTATCTCAAAACCGGCCGCGTGGCCGGCAAGGCGCAGGCGGGCGGCGGCATGGCCGAGGCCGTGAGCAACAGCCTGTCCAAACTACAGGACCAGGACATCAGCGCCATCGTGGCCTACCTGCGCACCGTACCGCCCGTGGTCGACAAGGACGCCACCCGCGCTGCCTTCGCCTGGGGCGATGCCGCCAAGGCACCGGGCGAGCAACCGGTGCGTGGCACCGATGCCCCCCTGGCCTCCGGGCCGGTGCTGTACTCGGGCTTGTGCGCTAGCTGCCATGGTTCGCGCGGGGAGGGCAGCAAGGATGGGGTTTACCCCTCGTTGGTGCACAACACCACCGTGGGCATGACCCGTCCGCAGAACCTGGTGGCGACCATCATCGGCGGCATCGACCGCGACGTGAATGGCGAGCACGCCTTGATGCCGCATTTCTCCCAAGGCTCCTACGTACAGGCCCTGAGCGATGACGACATCGCCGCGGTCGCGACCTACGTGCGTACCCAGTTCGGGCCGGGTGACCAGGTCACCGCAGCGCAGGTCGCGCTCATCCGCGCCGGGGGCGAAAAGCCGCTGCTGGCCAAGATCGGGCGGCTGTGGCTACCGCTGCTCATCCTGGGCGCAGTGGTACTGGTGGGCGTGCTCCTGCTGGTGCGCCGCGCTTGGCGCACGCGCAGGAACCGGAGGGCCGCGGCATGAAGCGCACCTCCTTGATGATCTGTGCAGGGCTCGTGGCCTTGACCGCAAGCCTGCCCGCCTGGGCCGCCGACGCCGATGCGCCCAAGCCCAAGACGGTGGACACCATCACCCAGACCCCATTGAGCGCGGACTGGGCGGCCCGACTGTGGCTGCAGGACCGGGGCATCACCCCGAGCGCACGCATCGTCATCGCCAGCGGCGTCAACAGCGCCGGCTACAAGGGCAAGGGCTGGTCCACGGCCGAGCACATCGACCTGGGCGCGATGATCGACACCGGCAAAGCGTTCGGCTTCGACGGCACGCTGCGGGTAGTGTCCTCCGACCGCTTCGGCAATGCGGTCAATGAGCGCTCCACGGGGTCCTACATCCAGAACCAGGCCTTCTACGGGCAGGGCCAGAACCTGCGTTTCAACGAGTTGTCCTACGAACGCCTGCTGCTGGACAAGCGGCTGAGCCTCAAGGGCGGCTTCTACTCGATGGGCAATGACTTCGGCGGCCTGCCGTATACCTGCAACTTCAACAACAATGGTCAATGCGGGCATCCGCTGGGCCCGATCTACAGTTCCGGCTGGCTGGACAATCCGACCGGCCAGTGGGGCCTGCGGGTGAAGTGGAACGACCCGTCAGGCTGGTATGCACAGACCGGCATCTATGACGTCGTGCCGACGCGCAAGCAGGCCGGCAGCGGCTTCCGCGTTTCCGACCGCGGCAAGACCGGCCTGTTCCTGCCCGTCGAGGTGGGCTACAGCCACGGCAAGACCGGCTACGACTACGGCGGCACCTACAAGGTCGGTTATTACCTGGACACCTCCAATGCGGATGACATCGGCGATCCCCCCGCGCCACGGGCGTCGCATCGCAGTGGCTCCTACGTGCAGGTCGCGCAGCGCGTGTTGAAGCCGGAGGGCGACACCGTGCGTGGCCTGTCGGTGTTCGGCGTAGCCACCCGCGCCGACGCGAAGACCGGCCTCATGCGTTACGCGTGGGAAGCCGGCGTGAGCTGGCGCGGCGTGGTGGCATCGCGGGAAGACGACGTGCTGAGCCTGGCCTGGAACCGGCTGGACATCTCCGACCGGCTTGCGCGGTACCAGCAGGTGACCGGCAAGGACGTGCAGAGCAACGAGCAGTTCGTCGAGCTGAACTATGGCGTGCAGGTCACGCGGTGGTTGATCCTGCGGCCGTCGGTGCAGTACGTGGCGCGGCCCGGTGCATATGACAGCCGTCCGGACAGCTGGGTGTTCACGCTGCAGGCGCAGGCAACGCTTTGAGCCGGTCGGTACAGGCCACCGCCTGCCGGTAAGGGTCTGGACGTCCATGTCACGGCAGGCCGGTGCACCGGCCTGCCGTTTTCGTGTGCACAGCCGCCCCCCGCGCGGGGCAGGGCAGGGGGCGGACATCGGGTCACCCGCATACGTCCGTGAACAACCGCGCGAAGTTGCCGCCCAGTATCTTCTCGATGCGCGCGTCACGATGCCCACGCCGGGACAGCAGGAGCGCAATGCGGTCGAAGCGATCGGGTTGATTGAGGTCGGGCAGGAAATTGACTACCTCAGCGCTCTCTCCCGGCGCGGCGATGCCACGCTTGACGCGCTCCTCGACAAATGCGCGGAAGGCCTTGCGGTACTCAGGGGTCAGATCGATCGCCGGGATGATGCCGTCCGAACCCAGGCTGACGTGCTCTTCGCCGCAGACATTGATCGCGTGCTCGATATGGCGGATCAGATCCGCCGCCGTCGGTTGTCCCTCCTTGCGCAGGAAGGGCATCAGGTAGATGCCCGCCACGCCGCCACGGCCGGCGAGCAGGCGCAGCTCCTCGTCGCTTTTGTTGCGCGGACGGTCGACGAGGGCGGCGCAGCCGGTGTGGCTGATGGTGACCGGACCCCTGGACGCGGCGATCGCCTCCAGTGCGGTGCGCTGGCCGCTATGTGAGAGATCGATCAAGGCACGACCGGCATCGAGCCGCTCGATCAGCTCACGACCGAATTGGCTGAGCCCGGCATTGGCGGCCTCCAGGCAGCCGTCGCCGACCAGGTTGCGCCGGTTGTACGTCAGCTGGTAGATGCGCACGCCAAGACCGTAAAAGGTCTCGAAGCGTTCCAGGTCCTCGCCGAACGGCGTCGCATCCTGGAAGCCATAGATCAGGCCGAGCCGTCCGCTGTGCTTTGCGTTGGCAAGGTCCGCGCCGGTGCGCACCAGGCGCAGCGCATCGGCATGGCGCGCCAGTTCGCCGTTCCAGTAGGCAATGGCACGCATCGTCAGCGCATAGTCGTTGAGGTAACTGCCGACGCCACTGACCGTTACGTTGCAGGCGGTCAGTCCCGAGGCCCTTGCGTCGGCCAGCACGCGAGCGTCCAACGGTGCATATTCGGCCTCGGCCTRCGGGTCGAGCGGGCCACCGTTGAGGGTATCGATCACCGTGGCCTGAAGGTAGCCAGGCCACTGCGAGCGGGCGGCTGTTGCCGGCGCGGCGGCGCCTGCACGCGTCGGCAACAGCAGCGCGCCTGCGCTGCCGAGTGCGCAGGCACCAAGAAAGCGCCGTCGCGACGGTTCAATGGCAGGCGCCTCGCGCGTGGCGGCATCGATGGAGAGGCTCATTGGACCTGCACCGGCTTGCGCGGCTGGATACCGAGTGCCTGCTCGATCGCTGCCGGATCGAAGATCTTGCCACCCTTGAATACAAGCTCTACCTTGCGGATATCGCGCATGTCGTTGAGCGGATCGCCATCGATCAGCACCATGTCGGCCAGCTTGCCTGGCGCGATCACGCCGCGATCCTTGTCCACGCCCATGACCTGGGCCGGCGTCAGCGTCGCCAGGCGCAGCACTTCCGCATTGGGAATGCCGGCGCGGGCGTAGATCTCCAGCTCGGCGTGCAACAGGTAGCCGGCCAGCCCATCGGTGCCGGGCATCAGCGTGACGCCGCCATCATGGAGGGCCTTGACCATGCGCATCAACGCAGGGAATGCCTTGGCATAGGCTGCTTCCTGGCCCTTCGGCACCGGGAGCGGGTCGAAGCCGAAGTTGCGCTGCACCTGGGGCGGCAGCCGGGCGGCGATCGGACGCAGGCCTGGCGGTACCGGATCGTTGGGGTCGCCGGACAAATCCTCGAAGACGGCGAGGGTGGGATCCACAACAGTGTGGTGCGCTTTCAGGAACGCGATGAACTCGCGAACCTCCGGCTGGTCCGGCGTGTACTCGTAGGCATGCTCGCCGATCTCCGTCAGCCGCTTCATGTTGCGCGTCTCCTGCACCCGCGGATACATGAAATTGAGGAAGATGAAATTGATGTGCTGGATCTCGTCGGTGCCGCCCTCGACGAACTGTCGCGCCGATACGAAGGCCGGCACATGGCCGCTGACGCGCAGGCCGCGTGCGTGTGCATGGTCGGCGATCACCGGAAACAGCTCGGGCTTCAGCGAGGAATAGGTCTTGATCTGCACATAGCCATGGTCGGCATACCAGTCGACCGCCTTGCGGGCCTCCTCGGGTGTATTGACCAGCATCCTGGTCGGCCCGGCAAACGGTCCTGGCCCGTCAATGAAGCCGGCCATCGACACGCGCGGCCCGATCTCGGTGCCGGCATCGAACCGCATGACCCGCTCGATGAAGTTGTCGGTGTTGTTGGCCAGGTCGCGGCTGCTGGTGATGCCCGCGGCGATATCGAGAGGGCCATCGGCTTCGGCGTAGTGCTTGTGCACGTCCCACAGGCCCGGCAGCAGGAACCGTCCGTGCGCGTCGATGACCTCGGCGTTGGCGGGCGCGTCTATCCGTCCGTCGGCGGCCACCCGGATGATGCGCTCGCCGTCCACCAGCACGCTGGTGCCCGCCGTGGCGGTGAGATCGCGCGGGTCGAATACGCGCGCGTTGCGGATCAGCAGCGGCCCCTTCGGCTGGTGCGTAAGATCGCGCGCCAGCGTTGCCGACCATTCCGCATCGGCGCGCTCCTGGGCGGCGACGATCTGGGGCAGGCTGGCTTTGAGCGCCGCCGGCAGGATGGCGACCCAGCCCGATGCATAGGTGATCGCCGCCGTGCGACCATCGGCATGCAGCCATACCGAGGCGGGGGTGAAGCCCAGTCCGCTGATGCGGTAATGGGTCAGCTCGACGAGGCCAGCCTGGCTTTGGAGTTGCAGCGTGCCGACGCGTTCCACGCGCGCCTCACCCGATGGCAACAGCGCCAGGCGCTGCCCTGGCGCCTTCAGCAAGGCGCGGAGCAGCACGCCCTGGATCTCCGGCGGGGCCGAGATCGGCAGGAAGAAAGCGGGCGCGGTCAGCGCCCGGTCGCCTTGTTCGCTGGCATTTTTCCAGCGTGCCCGGCCGTCCCGCAGCGAGAACGTCTCGCTGACCTTGGCC
>NZ_JBFULB010000163.1:0-8390 GCF_056400545.1 Stenotrophomonas sp. P5_A8
TTCGCCTCCAAATAAAGGGGGAGGCCGCCCCGCGGCCGGAGGACATTCGCCGGAAAGGGCATGGGGCCCCAGCGCCCGACCCACCGACGGCGGCCGGCCCCCACCCAAACCGACCCACGCGCACCGATCACACCCGCAGCAGCAACCGCAGGTCCTCGCCCACCTGACGCTGATCCACCATGCGCAACCGGCGCTGCTGGTCCATCGCATGGATGCCCAGCCCGGACAGCAGCGGCAAGCCGTGCTCACCCAGCAGCGTGGGCGCCTGGTACAGCAGCACCTCATCGACCCAGCCACCGGCCAGCAACGCGCCGGCCAGGGTGGCACCGGTTTCGGTGTGCACTTCATTGATGCCACGCTCGGCGAGCAGGCGCAGTACTGCGCCCAGGTCCAGGCGGCCGTCGCGGCTGGGCACGCTGGCAAACTCGGCATCGGCGGCGTCCGGCGCGCTCACCGAGGCATCGTGCAGGTACAGCGTCGGCGCCCCGCCCTCGCGCACGCGGGCGCATTCCAGCGAGCGCAACCGCGTATCGAGCACCACGCGCAGCGGCGGCAGCACCTCGGTGTCGGCCAGCCGCACGGTCAGCATCGGGTCGTCGGCCAGAACCGTGTCGGCACCGGTGAGGATGGCGCCGGCACGCGCGCGCCAGTGCTGCACATCCTCGCGCGCGGCCGCGCCGGTGATCCACTTGGAACGGCCGTCAGCCATCGCGGTGCGCCCATCCAGGCTCGCGGCCAGCTTCACCCGAAGCCACGGCCGACCGCGCTCGATGCGCGACAGGAAGCCGCGATTGAGTTCGCGCGCCTGCGCGCCCATCAGCCCTTCAACCACCGCGATGCCGGCTTCGCGCAGCAGCACGAAGCCGCCGCCATCCACCTTCGGGAACGGATCGCGCATCGCCGCGACCACGCGGCTGACGCCGGCGTCGATCAACGCCAGCGCGCACGGCGGGGTGCGGCCATGGTGCGCGCAGGGTTCCAGGGTGACGTAGGCAGTGGCGCCGCGGGCGCGTTCGCCGGCCTGGCGCAGGGCGAAGACTTCCGCATGCGGCCCGCCGGTGCGCTGGTGCCAGCCTTCGCCCACCACGTCCTGGCCCTGTGCGATCACGCAGCCGACCATCGGATTGGGCCGTGCGGTGTAGGCGGCGCGTTCGGCCAGGCGCAGCGCGCGCGCCATGTGCAGGTGGTCGAGGGCGGAGAAGTCGGTCATGGCGGCAGTCATCGGCAGCAGGTGTTCAGCGCCGATGGTAGCCCAGCGATGCTGGCCGCGATGCGGCCGGGCTCAGCCCTTTTTCTTCTTGGTCAGCGCGATCACATCGCCGAGCAACTGCAGCTGTTCGGTGCTGGAAGGAAGCTCACGTTCGAGCTTCTCGATTTCTTCGCGGAAATCGGCCACGTCTTCGAAGCTGCGGTACACCGAAGCAAAGCGCACGTAGCCGACATGGTCGAGCTTGCGCAGTTCGTTCATCACAAACTCGCCGACCTTGATCGAGGGGATTTCACGTTCGCCGCAGATCCGCGCCTGCTGCATCACCGCGCGCACCGCCAGCTCGATCTTGTCTTCAGGCACCGGCCGCTTCTGCAGCGCGCGGTCGAAGCCGCTGCGCACCTTGCGCGCATCGAACGCTTCACGGCTGCCGTCGCTCTTGACGATCGCCGGCAGCTTCAGTTCGATGGTTTCCAGGGTGCTGAAGCGTTCGCTGCAGGCCTCGCACTCACGCCTACGCCGGATCGTCGCCCCGTCTTCAGAGACGCGAGAATCGATCACACGGGTATCGGCATGCTGGCAGAACGGACAGTACATGGAACGCCTTGCATCAGGAAAACGTCATGCCGTGGTCACGGCAGCGTCGCAACGGTACCTGAGAAGGCCTGCCGGCAGCAAATATCAAGTGCTGGAGGCCCTGCCCTCGGCTGCAGCCTGCGCCTGGATCACGCCAGATGCGCCAGTCGCCGGTCTTCACACGTCGATCCACCGATCGCGTATCGAGGCTCCCTCACCGCAGAAATGTTCTCGGTGCATGCGCTCAGCGCATCTGCCCTCGTGCGAGCCACACCAGGTGCGCACTGGGAAAGAGCAGCAGCGGGCCGAACACCAGGTAACCGAGCACCTGCCACGGGCTGCCGTTGACGAGGGCGAATGCAATGAAACCGGCTACCCCGAGCGCGCCAAGCATGCCCAGGCCCAGACCAGCCCACGCCAGCGCGCCGGCATGCCGCAGACCGCTGCGCCCGCGCCGCAGGTACACGCCACTCAGCCATAGCCAGGCCAGCAGCCCGCACAGGCCAGCCACGCTCCAGATCAGCAGGAGCGGGCCTTCACTGGCCCCCATATAGGTGCGTCGGGTGAAAAACGCCCAGATCGCCAGGATCGCCAGCCCACCGCCGGCCAACACCGCGGGCACGCCCAACACCAGCGCTTGGGCAAGGTAGAGGCGTTGGTGGCGAACATCGTCGACGGTCGGCATCGGGGCCTCTTGGCTGTGAGCGTCAGTATCCAGCACGTGCCTGCAGCAGCAGGGTGACTGGCCACATCAGCGCCGGGCCAAACAACAGCAGGATGGCGCCGGTCGCGATCATGCCTGGTTCCCGATTCATCAGGCCACCAAGCACGAGCAGGCCCGACATCGCGAGCATGCAGCCGGCGGCGATCAGGCCCAGGATGAGCAGTGCCCACAGCGACCGGTCCCAGAACGGCCACCGACCCGCGCGCAGGCCCTCGCGACCTCGCCGCAGGTAGCGCCAGCTCAGCACGGCCCAAGCGATCAGGGCCAGCCAGCAGGCCAGCCCAAGCAGCGCAGACCACCGCGCGCCTTCCCATGCGGCAGTGCCGACCAGCAGCGTTGCACCGGCGCCAGCGCAGCCAGCACCGGGAACACCCAATAGACCCGCCACCAGCGCGTATCGACGACGCTGGCGGCCCTCGTCCATCCTCAGCCGTAAACCGGGTACTTGCGGCACTGCGCGCTGACCGCGTCGCGGACGCGGGCAATCACCGCCGCATCGGCCGGGGCGTCGAGCACGTCGGCGATCCAGTTGGCCAGGTCCACGCAGTCCTGCTCGAGATAGCCACGGGTGGTGACGGCCGGGGTGCCCAGGCGCAGGCCCGAGGTCACGAACGGCGAGCGCGGGTCGTTGGGCACCGAGTTCTTGTTGACGGTGATGTGGGCCTGGCCGAGGGCAGCTTCCGCATCCTTGCCGGACACGTCCTTGCCGATCATGTCCACCAGCATCAGGTGATTCTGGGTACCACCGGAGACGATCTTGTAGCCACGCGCGATGAGCGTGTTGGCCATCGCCTGGGCGTTCTTGACCACCTGCTGCTGGTAGGCCTTGAAGCCCGGCTCCAGCGCTTCCTTGAACGCCACGGCCTTGCCGGCGATGACGTGCATCAGCGGGCCGCCCTGGATGCCCGGGAACACGATCGACTGCAGCTTCTTCTGCAGCTCTTCGCTGGCACCCTTGGCGATGATGATGCCGCCCCGCGGACCGCGCAGGGTCTTGTGGGTGGTCGAGGTGACCACGTGGGCGTGCGGCAGCGGGCTCGGGTAGACACCGGCGGCGACCAGGCCGGCCACGTGGGCCATGTCCACGAACAGGTAGGCACCGACCTTGTCGGCGATGGCGCGGAAGCGCGCCCAGTCCACCACCTGCGAATAGGCCGAGAAACCGGCGACGACCATCTTCGGCTTGTGCTCGACGGCCAGGCGCTCGACCTCGTCATAGTCGATCAGGCCGGCCTCGTCCACGCCGTACTGCACGGCGTTGAACAGCTTGCCCGAGGCATTGACCTTGGCACCGTGGGTGAGGTGACCGCCGTGGGCCAACGACATGCCCAAGATGGTGTCGCCCGGCTGCAGCAGCGCGAAATACACCGCCTGGTTGGCCTGCGAACCGCTGTGCGGCTGCACGTTGGCGTAGTCGGCATCGAACAGCTGCTTGAGGCGGTCGATGGCCAGCTGCTCGGCGATGTCCACGTATTCGCAGCCACCGTAGTAGCGCTTGCCCGGATAGCCTTCGGCGTACTTGTTGGTCAGCTGGCTGCCCTGGGCTTCCATCACCGCCGGGCTGGTGTAGTTCTCGCTGGCGATCAGCTCGACGTGGTCTTCCTGGCGCTGGGTTTCGGCGGCGATGGCCTTGGCCAGTTCGGGATCGTAGGTTTCGATGCGGACGTCACGCGGGAACATCGGTTACTCCAGGCTGGATGAGAGAAACGACAAGCCGTTGATTGTAAGCCCGGTCGCCCATGACTGGCCCGTGCCGGTCGACCGGCCGCCTGACGGTCGGGCAGGTACAGGGCAAACACGGGATATGCGACGCCGTTCCTTGAATTATTCAGATTAATCGATTTCAAACCCTAAAGTCGTTCAGCCGACGGCCGATACCGCCGATTCAGATCAAAACAGGGGTTGGCTGTGAATCATGTTTACCGCGTGGTCTTCAACCACGCGCTCAAGTGCGTGCAGGTGGTATCCGAATTCGCCCGTGGCGGCGGCCGTGCAGGCGCGCGCAGTGCGCGCCGCGCGCCGCGCCTGGCACCGCTGGTCACCGGCATCGCGCTGGCCTGCATGGCCCCGGCCGCGCTGGCCGGCGTCAACGGCTGGAACGAGTGGCGCGCCTCGATCAACAACGACTGGGGCACGGGCGGCAACTGGGAATTCGGTGAACCCACCGCCGGCTCGGTGGCCGCCTATATCGACGGCAGCCGCACGGCGGTGGTGTCCCAGCCTGGCGAGGAAACCGACCACCTCCACGTCGGCTATGCCAGCCGGGGCGACCTGTCGGTCCTGRCCGGCGGCACGCTGACCTCGGGGACCATCTTCGTCGGCACCGGTGACGGCGGCACCGCCGCCACCGCCGACGGGCGGGTGCTGATCTCCGGTGCGGGGTCGACCTGGACCTCGCTCACCACCCTCGGCGTCGGCCATCTCGGCCGGGGCCTGGTCGACATCGACAACGGCGGCACGCTGTCGATCGGCCTGGATTCCTACATCGGCGCCGCCATCAGCGGCGTGGGCACGGTCAACGTCAGCGGCGCGCAGTCGCTGTTCCGCACCGATCGCAACCTGCTGCTGGGCAACCAGGGCAACGGCACGGTGCGCATCCTCGATGGGGCGCAGATGACCAGCCTCGCCGGCTACGTCGGCAACACCGATACCGGCGTGGGCCTGGCCGAGATCTCCGGCACCGGCAGCCGGTGGGTGAACACCGACGTGCTCTACATCGGCCAGCTCGGTAAAGGCACGGTGAAGGTCGAGGACGGTGCCAGCGTAGAAGTGCGCGGCGCGCTGTACATCGGCAACCAGGCGCGCTCGGCGAGCGACCGCTCACGCGGCGACCTGCGGGTCTCCGGCACCGACGCGCGCTTTGTCCAGACCGGCAGCGTCGCGGTGATCGGCAACGCGGGCATCGGTGCGATCGACGTCTCCAACGGCGGCGCGGTCAGCCTGGACGCCACCACGTTCGGCCTGGCCGCCAGCGGCGTCGGCACCGCCTCGGTGACCGGCACGGGCTCGCGCCTGGACGCCGCGTCGCTGCGGATCGGCGTGAATGGCTGGGGGCGCGTGGATATCGCCGATGGCGCCACGGCAACCGTGCGCGGCAACATCCTGCTGGGCGGCAACGCGTTGGGCGTCGGCACCCTGGTAGTCGGCCCGCAGGCGGTGCTCGCAGTCGGCGGCGCGCTGCCGGCCAGCATCACCACCGGCAATGGCACCGGCACCCTCGAACTGGGCGGTGGCACGCTGCGTGCCAACAGCGTGCTGCGCGTGGACAGCAACGTGCTGCTGGCGGCCGATTCGACCATGGAGACGGTCAACAATGTGCTCATGCAGCGTGCCGTCAGTGGCAACGGCCAGCTGCGCAAGACCGGGGCCGGCAGCCTCACCATGAGCGTGGACAGCAGTGGCTGGAGCGGCGGCACGGTGGTCGATGCGGGGACCCTGGCGGTCTATGGCAGCAAGGCGCTGGGCACCGGCCTGGTGACCCTGGACGATGCCACGCGACTGGAACTGGGTGATGCGGTGGCGCTGGACAACAGCGTGCAGCTGCGCGGCGAAGTGGCCGTGTCCGTCGGCACCGCCAGCCGTGCCACGTTGGCCGGCAACGTGCGTGCCAGCGCCGGTGGCGTGCTGGTCAAGACCGATGGCGGCGAGCTGGTGATGGCGGGCAGCGCCTACAGCGGCGCCACCCGCATTGACGACGGCCGCGTGCTGGCCACCGGCAATGCCCTGCCCACCGGCAACATCGCCATCGGCAGTGCCGGCACGTTCCAGATCGACACCACCCGCGTGCTGCAGTACGCCGGGCAACTGAGCGGCACCGGCACCTTCGCGCAGGGGCGCCATTGGCTGACCCTGACCGGGGACAGCAGTGCCTTCGCCGGGACCACGGTGGTGGATGGCGGCCGCCTGATGGTGGACGGCGCGCTCGGCGGCCAGGTGAACCTGGACAACGCGGCGTACCTGGCCGGCAGTGGCCGGGTGGGCAACGTGCACCTGCGCTCGGGCAGCACGCTGGACCCGGGCCCGAACATGGGCGTGGGCCGGCTGACGGTTACCGGCGATCTGGTGTTCGACCCGAGCGCGACCTATCGCGTCGATGTCGCCGCCGACGGCAGCAGCGACCGCGTGGACGTGGCGGGCGTGGCCACGCTGGGTGGTGCGGGCACCGTGGCGGTGGCTGCGGCCGGCGACTGGAAGGTGTCCACACGCTACACCGTGTTGAGCGCCGGTGACGGCGTGCAGGGCACCTTCGCCGGGGTGAGCAGCAACTTCGCCTTCCTCGATCCGAGCTTGGCTTACGACGCCAACAACGTCTACCTGACGATGGCGCGCAACGACGTATCGATGCCGGACGTGCAGCTGACGTTCCCGGACGTGGTGGTCAACGACAACCAGAAGGCGGTGGCCGGCGCCGTGGAAGCGCTGGGTACCGGCAACGCGGTCTATGACGCAGTGGTGCGCCTGGAAGTGCCGCAGGTGGTGCCGGCCTTCGACAGCCTCAGCGGTGAAGTGCATGCGGCCAACCGCGGCACGCTGCTGCAGAACCGCTTCCTGCACGACGGCATCGACCGCCACCTGGATGGCCGCGCGATCAGCGGCGGCATCGCACCGGGCGTGCGCGTGTGGCTGGCCGGCAGTGGCGGGCAACGGCGCACTGACGCCACTGCCGCCAATGTCGGCACGCGCGCGCAGCAGCACGGGCTTATGGCTGGTGCCGGTTGGCAGGTGGGCGAGTCGCTGGAGTTCGGCGTGGCCGCCGGCCAGCAGCAGCTGGACACCCGCCTGCGCGAGCGCGACGCACGCGCCGAGACCGATGCGACCGAGTACGGCGTCTACGCCGACTATGGCTGGCTGGGGCTGCGCCTGCGCGGCGGGGTGACCCGCGCGGACTACCGCACCGACAGCACCCGCACAGCCCAGATCGGCACGACGTTCGCCGAGACGCTGTCGGCCCGCGAAGATGCCACCGCCACTACTGCTTTCGTGCGTGCCGGTTGGACGTTCGGCGGACCGCGTTTGCAGCTGACGCCGGAAATCGAGCTGGCCCAGGTGCGTCTGGAAAGCGATGGCAGCCAGGAACACGGTGGCCATAGCGCGCTGCGAATCGCCTCTTCCGATGGCCGTTACCGTACCGGTCTGGCGGCGTTGAAGGCGGACTGGGATATCAGTGGCGGCGAGCAGGACAAGGCCGTGCTGACCGCACGCGTGGGCTGGCAGTACGCCGACGGCGACCGCCTGCCGACGGCGACCGCCCGTTTCGTGGCGGGCACGCAGGACTTCGCCATCACCGGTGCACCGCTGGCACGCAGCAGTGTGCTGGCCCAGCTCGGGGTGGCGGTCAGCCCGACCGCCAACAGCCGCGTGTCGCTGCAGGTGCAGGGGCGCGATGGGGATGGGCAGCGTGACGTTGGTGCCCAGCTGGACTGGTCGGTCGGCTTCTGACGTGAGCGGGAAGCGGGTGTGCCGGCCAATGGCCGGCGCAGCCATCAAAGGGCGCGCCTGTAGGCGCGCCCTTTTTTTTCTTTTCTCAATGGAGGGGAGCGTCGCGTTCCAGGGACCACAGCCGAGGGTGCGCGGCGTTGGATGCTCGGGCAGTCCCGGCGCCCTTTGGATCTGGTGGCGTCTCCGATCGGGAGTGTCGCGCGCGTGAGGGCCCCGTAGCGGCCGGTAGGCCCCTGGCGCAAATGTCCCCCGGCCTGCGGCCTCCTCCTTGATTTTGCCCAGAAGCCTACCGGCCGCTACGGGGCTCGGCTYGCGGTGCGCAGGCAGAAGCCAGGCTTTTCTGGCGGGTCGGTGGGTCGGGCGCTGGGCCCCCATGCCCTTTCCGGCGAATGTCCCCCGGCCGCKRYGCGGCCTCCTCCTTTATTTCGCCTCCAAGGGCATGGG
>NZ_JBFULB010000164.1:0-8383 GCF_056400545.1 Stenotrophomonas sp. P5_A8
CGACAGGGGCGGGCGCGGCGGGGGCTGAAGCAGGAGCGGGTGCGGCAGGTGCTGCGGGTACTGCTGGAGCAGTGGCGGCCTGTGCGGCGGCCCCGAGGGGCAGGAGGACGGCCAGAAGACAAGCGGCGAGCGGCTGCGGGCGCATGATGTCCTTTCCGGTGTACGGGTCTGGTCGTTCCGGCGTGGGGTACGGAACTGGCCCGAGTATAGCCTGCGATTTCATCTAGCTGAAACCGGGTCATCGGAGGCGTTGCCGCAGGTCACCATGACCTTTGGGATATGGTGTGATCGTGACGTGGTGCATTACTTTGCTACAACACCTGCCCACGCATCCCTCAGGGACACGACGATGTCGCGAAAATCTTTCCTGCACGGCCGCACCGGAACCTGCGCCGCTGCTCTGCTGATCACCACCTCGCTGCTGCTGAGCGGCTGCGGCGCCGGCACCGGTGCCGCCGATGCGCAGGCTGCGGAAAAGGACGCCAAGGCCGAAAAGGTCGACGCGGTCCCGGTCGAAGCGGTCGCCGCCAGCCGCCGCGCGGTGGCGGCCAGCTACACCGGCACCGCCGCGCTGGAAGCGCGCGCGGAGTCGCAGGTGGTCGCCAAGACCTCCGGGGTGGCACTGGCGGTGCTGGTCGAAGAGGGCCAGGCAGTACGCGCCGGGCAGCCGCTGGTGCGGCTGGATCCGGACCGTGCGCGGCTGGCCGTCGCCCAGAGCGAGGCGGTGATGCGCAAGCTGGAAAACAACTACCAGCGTGCGCAGAAGCTGATCGGCCAGCAGATGGTCAGCGCCGCCGATGTCGACCAGATCAAGTACGACGTGGAGAACGCCCGCGCGCAGTACCGGCTGGCCACGCTGGAGCTGTCCTACACCACGGTGGTGGCGCCGATCTCCGGCGTGATCGCCTCGCGCTCGATCAAGACCGGCAACTTCGTGCAGATCAACACGCCGATTTTCCGCATCATCGACAACTCGCGCCTGGAAGCCACGCTCAACGTGCCCGAGCGCGAACTGGCCACCCTGCGCGCCGGCCAGCCGGTGACGCTGCTGGCCGATGCGCTGCCGGGCAAGTCGTTCCCGGGCGTGGTCGACCGTATCGCGCCGGTGATCGATGCCGGCAGCGGCACCTTCCGCGTGGTCAGCGGTTTCGGCGAAGACGCCGAAGGCCTGCAGCCGGGCATGTTCGGTCGCATCCGGATCGATTACGACCAGCGTGCCGATGCGCTGGTGGTGCCGCGCCTGGCACTGCTCGACGACGGCGAACCCGCCGTGTTCCGCGTGCGCGCCGGCAAGGTCGCCCGGGTGCCGGTCAAGCTCGGTTATGCCGAAGGCCCGTGGGTGGAGATCCGCGATGGCCTGGCCGAAGGCGACCAGGTGGTCACCGCCGGCAAGGTGGCGCTGCGTGACGGCACCGCGGTGCAGGTGATCGGTGCCAAGCCGACCGCCACCGCCGCTGCCGTGCCGGCAAAAAAGGCGGAGAGCCGCCAATGACATCGGCCGGCAACGACCACGGCAAGGACCCGCACGCTGGCGAGCGTCCGGGCGCGCACGGCGGCGGCCTGGTGGAATTTGCCACCCGCCGCCGCGTCACCATCGCCATGTGCACGGTGACGCTGATGCTGTTCGGCTTCATCGCCCTGGGCAACCTCAAGGTCAACCTGCTGCCCGACCTGAGCTATCCCACCCTGACCGTGCGCACCGAGTACACCGGTGCGGCGCCGACTGAAATTGAAACCCTGATCAGCGAGCCGGTCGAAGAGGCCGTGGGCGTGGTCAAGAACCTGCGCAAGCTCAAGTCGGTCTCGCGTACCGGGCAGAGCGATGTGGTGCTGGAGTTCGCCTGGGGCACCAACATGGACCAGGCCAGCCTGGAGGTGCGCGACAAGATGGAAGCGCTGAACCTGCCGCTGGAGGCCAAGGCCCCGGTGCTGCTGCGCTTCAATCCGTCCACCGCGCCGATCATGCGCCTGGTGATTTCGGCAAAGAAGGAGGCCGCCACCGACGCCGACGCGGTGCGCCAGCTGACCGAACTGCGTCGCTATGCCGACGAGGACCTGAAGAAGAAGCTGGAGCCGGTCACCGGCGTGGCGGCGGTCAAGGTCGGCGGTGGCCTGGAAGACGAGATCCAGGTCGACATCGACCAGCAGAAGTTGGCCCAGCTCAACCTGCCGATCGACACCGTCATCAAGCGGCTCAAGGAAGAGAACATCAATATTTCCGGCGGCCGCCTGGAGGAGGGCTCGCAGCGCTTCCTGGTGCGTACCGTCAACCAGTTCGCCGACCTGGACGACATCCGCAACCTGCTGGTGACCACGCAAGGCAGCAACGGCAGTGCCGCCGACGCGGCCATGCAGCAGATGTTCGCGATCGCCGCGTCCACCGGTTCGGATGCGGCCGTCGCCGCCGCTTCGGCCGCGCAGAGTGCATCCAGCAGTAGTTCCTCCACCGTCGCCAACGGTATGCCGGTGCGGTTGAAGGATGTCGCCAGCGTGCGCCAGGGCTACAAAGAGCGCGAGGCGATCATCCGCCTGGGCGGGAAGGAAGCGGTCGAACTGGCGATCTACAAGGAAGGCGATGCGAACACCGTCGCCACCGCCGCCGCGCTGCGTACCAAGCTGGAACAGATCAAGGGGCAGATTCCCGGCGATGCCGAACTGACCACCATCGAAGACCAGTCGCGCTTCATCGAACACGCCATCAGCGACGTCAAGAAAGACGCGGTGATCGGCGGCCTGCTGGCGATCCTGATCATCTTCCTGTTCCTGCGCGATGGCTGGAGCACGTTCGTGATCAGCCTGTCGCTGCCGGTGTCGATCATCACCACGTTTTTCTTCATGGGCCAGATGGGGCTCAGCCTCAACGTGATGTCGCTGGGCGGCCTGGCCTTGGCCACCGGCCTGGTGGTGGACGACTCGATCGTGGTGCTGGAGAGCATCGCCAAGGCGCGCGAGCGTGGCCTGGGCATCCTGGAGGCGGCGATCGCCGGCACCCGGGAAGTCAGCATGGCCGTGGTCGCCTCCACGCTGACCACCATCGCCGTGTTCMTGCCGCTGGTGTTCGTTGATGGCATCGCCGGCCAGCTGTTCCGCGACCAGGCGCTGACCGTGGCGATCGCCATTGCGATCTCGCTGCTGGTGTCCATGACCCTGATCCCGATGCTGAGCTCGCTCAAGGGCCGTCCGCCGCTGGCCTTCCCGGAGGAACCGGCGCACGCCACCTGGCAGCCGGAACAGCGCTGGCTCAAGCCGGTGGCCGGTAGCCGTCGCGGCGTCGGCGCGCTGGTGCGCTGGACCTGCTTCGGGCTGGCGTGGGCGGTGATCCGCGTGTCGCGCGGGGTCGTGGCGGTGGTTGGCCCGGTGATGCGCAAGGCCAGCGATGTGGCGATGAAGCCCTACGCCGGTGCCGAGCGCGGCTACCTCAAGCTGCTGCCGGGTGCCTTGCACCACCCGGGCAAGGTGCTGGGCCTGGCTGGCCTGGCCTTCGTGGCCACCCTGGCGCTGGTGCCGATGCTGGGGGCCGACCTGATCCCGCAGCTGGCCCAGGACCGTTTCGAGATGACCGCCAAGCTGCCGGCCGGCACGCCGTTGAAGCAGACCGATGCCCTGGTCCGCGAGCTGCAGCTGGCCCACGCCAAGGACGGCCAGATCGCCTCGTTGTACGGGGTCAGCGGCAGCGGCACGCGGCTGGATGCCAGCCCGACCGAAAGCGGCGAGAACATCGGCAAGCTGACCGTGGTCATGGCCGGTGGCGGCGACGCCCGCACGGAAGCGGCCATCACCGAGCGCCTGCGTGATTCGATGAAGCAGCATCCGGGCGTGCAGGTCGACTTCGCGCGGCCGGCATTGTTCAGTTTCTCCACGCCACTGGAAGTGGAGCTGCGCGGCCAGGACATGGCCACCCTGGAACACGCCGGCCAGGCACTGGCGGCGATGCTGCGCAACAACCCCCACTACGCCGACGTCAAATCCACGGTCGAGGAAGGCTTCCCGGAAATCCAGATCCGCTTCGATCAGGAACGTGCCGGCGCACTCGGCCTGACCACCCGCCAGATCGCCGATGTGGTGGTCAAGAAGGTGCGTGGCGACGTGGCCACCCGCTACAGCTTCCGCGACCGCAAGATCGACGTGCTGGTGCGGGCCCAGGAAGGCGACCGTGCCAGCGTGGACAGCATCCGCCGGCTCATCGTCAATCCCGGCAGCAGCCGTCCGGTGACCCTGGATGCGGTGGCCGAGGTGGTCGCCACCAACGGCCCGAGCGAGATCCACCGCGCCGACCAGACGCGCGTGGCGGTGGTTTCGGCCAACCTGCGCGACATCGACCTGGGCGGTGCGGTGCGCGAAGTGCAGGACATGGTCGCCAAGGACCCGCTGGGCGCCGGCGTGGGCATGCACATCGGCGGGCAGGGTGAGGAGCTGGCCGAATCGGCGCGCTCGCTGATCTTCGCCTTCGGCCTGGCGATCTTCCTGGTCTACCTGGTGATGGCGTCGCAGTTCGAATCGCTGCTGCACCCGTTCGTCATCCTGTTCACCATCCCGCTGGCCCTGGTCGGCGCGATCCTGGCGCTGATGCTGACCGGCAAGCCGATTTCGGTGGTGGTGTTCATCGGCCTGATCCTGCTGGTGGGGCTGGTGACCAAGAACGCGATCATCCTGATCGACAAGGTCAACCAGCTGCGCGAGTCCGGGGTGCCCAAGCAGCAGGCACTGGTGGAGGGCGCGCGCTCACGCCTGCGGCCGATCATCATGACCACCCTGTGCACGCTGTTCGGCTTCCTGCCGCTGGCGGTGGCGATGGGCGAGGGCGCCGAAGTGCGCGCGCCGATGGCGATCACCGTCATCGGTGGCCTGCTGGTGTCCACCCTGCTGACCCTGATCGTCATCCCGGTGGTGTACGACCTGCTGGATGGTCGCGGCGATGCGTATTACCGCGAACGAGGGCGCAAGCAAGCCGGTTTCGTCGAGACCCCCGGCACCGGCACCGCACGGGAGCCGGCATGAGCATCGCCGAGTTCTCCATCCGCCGTCCCATCACCACCATCATGTGCTTCGTGTCGCTGGCGGTGGTGGGGCTGATCGCCTCGTTGCGGTTGCCGCTGGAGGCACTGCCGGACATCTCGGCCCCGTTCCTGTTCGTGCAGGTGCCCTACACCGGGTCCACCCCCGAGGAAGTGGAGCGCAACATCATCCGCCCCACCGAAGAAGCGCTGGCCACCATGACCGGGATCAAGCGCATGCGCTCCTCGGCCACCTCCGAAGGGGCCAGCATCTTCATCGAGTTCACCGACTGGGACCGCGACATCGCCATCGCCGCCTCGGACGCGCGCGAGCGCATCGACGCGATCCGCACCGACCTGCCCGATGACCTGCAGCGTTACAGCGTGTTCAAGTGGTCCAGCAGCGATGACCCGGTGCTCAAGGTGCGCCTGGCCAGCAGCAGCGACCTCACCGGCGCGTACGACATGCTCGACCGCGAGTTCAAGCGGCGCATCGAACGCATCCCCGGCGTGGCCCGGGTCAATATCTCCGGCGCGCCACCCAACGAGGTGGAGATTGCGATCAGCCCGGACCGCCTGACCGCGCACAACCTGAGCATCAACGACCTCAGCGACCGTCTGCGCACGCTGAACTTCTCGATCTCGGCCGGGCAGATCGATGACAACGGCCAGCGCGTGCGCATCCAGCCGGTCGGGGAGATCACCGACCTGCAGGAACTGCGCGACCTGGTGATCGACACCAAGGGCCTGCGCCTGGGCGACATCGCCGACATCCGGCTCAAGCCCACGCGGATGAACTACGGCCGCCGCCTGGATGGCAACCCGGCCGTCGGCCTGGACATCTTCAAGGAGCGCAGCGCCAACCTGGTGGAAGTTTCGCGCGCAGCGCTCGCCGAAGTGGAGGCGATCCGCAAGCAGCCGTCGATGCGCGATGTGCAGATCAAGGTCATCGACAACCAGGGCAAGATGGTCACCTCCTCGCTGCTGGAGCTGGCCGAGGCCGGCGCGGTCGGTCTGCTGCTGTCGATCACGGTGCTGTTCTTCTTCCTGCGCCATTGGCCGTCCACGCTGATGGTGACCCTGGCGATCCCGATCTGTTTCGTGATCACCCTGGGCTTCATGTACTTTGCCGGGGTCACGCTCAACATCCTGACCATGATGGGCCTGCTGCTGGCCGTCGGCATGCTGGTGGACAACGCGGTGGTGGTGGTGGAGAGCATCTACCAGGAACGCGAACGCATGCCCGACCAGCCGCGGCTGGCCTCGATCATCGGCACGCGCAACGTGGCCATCGCGCTGAGTGCCGGCACCCTGTGCCACTGCATCGTGTTCGTGCCGAACCTGTTCGGTGAAACCAACAACATCAGCATCTTCATGTCGCAGATCGCGATCACCATTTCGGTCTCGCTGCTGGCCTCGTGGCTGGTGGCGGTCAGCCTGATCCCGATGCTGTCCGCGCGCATGCAGACCCCCAAGCTGGTGCACGCCGAATCCGGGGTGATCGCGCGCCTGCAGCGCCGCTATGCCAAGGTCCTGCGCTGGACGCTGGAACATCGGGGCTGGAGCGTGTTCGGCATCCTGATGGTGGTGGCCATCAGCCTGGTGCCGATGAAGCTGACCAAGATCGACATGTTCGGGGGCGAAGGTGGCCACGAGGTGTTCATCGGCTACAACTGGAAGGGCGCCTACACCTACAGCCAGATGTCCGAGGAAGTCGCGCGCGTCGAGCACTACCTCGATGGCCAGCGCGAGAAGCTGCACATCACCCAGATCTATTCCTGGTACAGCGAGCAGGAAGGCAGCAGCACGACGGTGACCTTCGACGCAGAGCATGCCGACAACATGCCTGCCGTGCAGGAAGCGCTGCGCAAGGGCCTGCCGCGTTCGGCGCGTGCCGATTACATCGTCGGCAACCAGGGCGGCGACGGTGGCGGCAGCAGCAATCAATCCGTGCAGGTGCAGCTGGTCGGCGACTCGACCAAGATGCTGCAGGAGATCGGCGAGGAGGTGGTGCCGCTGCTGGCACAGCGCAAGGAACTGCGCGACGTGCGCATCGACAACGGCGAGAAGGGCAGCGAGCTGGCCATCCACGTCGATCGCGAGCGCGCGGCGGCGTTCGGCTTCAATGCAGAGCAGGTCGCCAGCTTTGTCGGCCTGGCGCTGCGCGGTGCGCCGATGCGCGAGTTCCGGCGCGGCGACAGCGAGGTGCCGGTATGGGTGCGGTTCGCCGGGGCCGAACAGAGCAGCCCGGAAGACCTGGCCAGCTTCACCGTGCGTACCGGCGACGGCCGATCGGTGCCGTTGCTGAGCCTGGTGGATGTGTCGATCAGGCCGTCGGCGACGCAGATCGGCCGCACCAACCGCCAGACCACGTTGACCATCAAGGCCAACCTGGCCGAGAAGGTCACCGCCCCGGAAGCGCGCAAGGCGATGGAAGCGACGCTCACGCCGATGAGCTTCCCGGCCGGCTATACCTTCACCTTCGATGGCGGCGACTACGGCAACGACAACGAGGCCATGCAGCAGATGCTGTTCAACCTGATCATCGCGTTGGTGATGATCTACGTGGTGATGGCCGCGGTGTTTGAATCGCTGCTGTTCCCGGCGGCGATCATGAGCGGGGTGCTGTTCTCGATCTTCGGGGTGTTCTGGTTGTTCTGGCTGACCGGGACCTCGTTCGGAATCATGTCCTTCATCGGCATCCTGGTGCTGATGGGCGTGGTGGTGAACAACGGTATCGTGATGATCGAGCACATCAACAACCTGCGTCGGCGCGGCATGGGCCGCACCCAGGCGCTGGTGGAAGGCTCGCGCGAGCGGTTGCGCCCGATCATGATGACCATGGGCACCGCGATCCTGGCGATGATCCCGATCTCGCTCACCGACACCCAGCTGCTGGGCAACGGCCCGCCGTACTACCCGATGGCACGTGCCATTGCCGGCGGCCTGGCGTTCTCCACGGTGGTCAGTCTGCTGTTCCTGCCGACCATCTACGCGATGCTCGATGACATGAGCATCGCGGTGGGCAGGATCATCCGCCGCGCCCGCGGCCTGCCGGCGAAGGGCGAAGCGGCAACGGTCGCCTGAACGCCCCCCTGTCYGGCCAACGTACCCGGCTTTAGGTAGTGCCGGCCGCTGGCCGGCTCCCCGCGATCCCAGCTTCCCGGTAGTGCCGGCCGCTGGCCGGCTCCACGCGAATCCCAGATTCCCGGTAGCGCCGGCCGCTGGCCGGCTCCACGCGAATCCCAGATTCCCGGTAGCGCCGGCCGTCGGCCCGGACGGGCAGTGCCAGGCTGTGTCTTCGCTCCGGTATGTCGCGAGCGTGAGGGCCCCGTAGCAGCCGGTAGGCCCCTGGCGCAAATGTCCCCCGGCCTGGCGGCCTCCTCCTT
>NZ_JBFULB010000165.1:0-8298 GCF_056400545.1 Stenotrophomonas sp. P5_A8
GGGAGGGGGTAGCGATCAAGTCGGTGTCCGCAAGGGGGAGGGGGCGCGGCTTAGTGGCCGGCCCAGGCGTCCACTTCGTCGATGAAGTGGTGCAGGTCCTGGTAACGGTTGTACGCCGGGGTGGGCGAGATGCGGATGACGTCCGGTTCGCGCCAGTCGCCGAGCACGCCGACGGTCTGCAGGTACTCGAACAGGCTGCGGCCGCGCTCGCGCCCGCCGATGACGCGCAGCGAGAGCTGGCAGCCCCGGCGTTCGGGCTCGCTTGGGGTCAGCACTTCGAGCACCCGCGGCAGGCGGGCGCGCACGAGGGCATCGAGCAGGCCGGTCAGGCGCAACGATTTCTCGCGCAGGGCGGCGATGCCGCCGGCCTTGTCGACCACGTCCAGGGCAGCGCGCAGCGGCGCCAGGCCGAGCACCGGCGGGTTGCTGAGCTGCCAGCCTTCGGCGCCGGCGGTGGGCACGAACTGCGGGGCCATCTTGAAGCGGGTGGCTTCCTCGTGGCCCCACCAGCCGGCGAAGCGGGGCAGGGTGGTGTCGCGGTGATGGCGTTCGTGGACGAAGCAGCCGGCGACGGCGCCGGGGCCGGCGTTGAGGTACTTGTAATGGCACCAGATGGCGAAATCCGGGGCGATGTCGTGCAGTTGCAGCGGCACGTTGCCGACGGAGTGGGCCAGGTCGAAGCCGATGCGGGCGCCCTGCAGGCGCGCCATGCGGGTGATGGCGTCGAGGTCGAACACCTGGCCGCTGCGGTACTGCACGCCGGGCCACAGCACCAGCGCCAGGCGCGGGCCGTGTTCGGTGATGGCGCGTTCGATGGCCTTCAGGGAAATGGTGCCGTTGGGTTCGTCAGGCTGGACTTCGATGAGGTCGGTGGCCGGGTCGAAGCCGTGGAAGCGGATCTGCGATTCGACCGCGTGGCGATCGGTGGGGAACGCGCCGGCTTCGATGAGGATGGCCGGTCGCTGTGCGGTGGGCCGGTAGAAGCTGACCATCATCAGGTGCAGGTTGACGCTGAGGGTGTTCATGGCAACCACTTCGCTGGGCAGGGCGCCGACGATGCGGGCGAGCTGTTCGCTGACCAGGCGGTGGTAGCGCAGCCACTGGGTGTCACCGGTGAAGTGGCCTTCGACGGCCAGGCTGGCCCATTTGTCCATGACGTCCTGGACGGCGGCACGGGCGCCACGCGGTTGCAGGCCGAGGGAGTTGCCGACGAAGTAGGTCTGGTCGCGATGGTTGTGCTGGGGGAAGATGAATTCGCCGCGGATGGCGCGCAGGGGATCGGCGGCGTCCAGGGCAACGGCATGGGTGCGGCTGAGAATGTCGGACATGGTGCAACCCGCGTGACAGTGGCTGACAGTTTATCCGGTGGTGGGGGTGTGGGGTGTTGTGGGGTGTGTGTTGGTAAAGGCAACAGGCAACGCCAACCGCCAACCGCCAACGTCAACGTCAACGTCAACGTCAACGTCAACGTCAACGTCAACCGCAACGGCGTCCTGTGTGGGCGGTGGCTGGGCTGGCGCGGTGCGGGTGGGTTGCCGGGACACGCCGTAAACCCRTCCYTGGGGGCTCGGTGTTGCCATCCATGGCAACACACGGTCCCGGCAACCCACCCGCACCACGCCCCGACAGTGGGTAGGCGCGCATGGGAAACGCCGGGGAAACGCCGGGAAACGCTGGGAATGCCGCAAATGCCCGAAATGCGTGGAATGTCTGGAAATGCCTGGAGCGCCGGCAAACGCCTGGGTAGAGCCGAGCCATGCTCGGCTGCTCTTCCTTCCCAGGTCATGCTGGCATCGAATGAGGAACGGGCATCAGCAGTCGTTAGAGGATCGACCCCACCGGGATGATTGCAATGGCCCCGGTAGAGCCGAGCCATGCTCGGCTGCTCTTCCTTCAAAGGTCAAGCTGGCATCGAATCAGGAACGGGCATCAGCAGTCGCTAAAAGATCGAATCCGCCGGCTCTTCTGCATGCGCGCAAACCCACCCATACAAGCCTCGCCCGGAGTGCGCGCGCACATGCTGCTGTCCGCCTTCGAGCTCTCAGCCTTCAACAGCCCCGGTACCACCCGGCAACGGATCCACATGTCCGCACGCCTCGCAGGTGCGCATCTCCACCGAGGCCTGATACCGCGCAAACACCTTCGGCAGATCCGTCTCGATGTTCTCCAGCGCGAAATACTCTTCGTACAGCTTGTGGTTGCAGCGCTCGCAGAACCACAGCAGCCCATCGCGCTCATGCGCCAGGCGCTTGCGCTCCACCACCAGCCCCACGCCGCCAGCCGGGCGGCGGGGCGAATGGGGCACCTTGCCCGGGAGCAGGAAGATCTCGCCCGCGCGGATCGGGATGTCGCGCACCGCACCGTCTTCCTGCACCTTCAGCGTCATCTCGCCTTCGAGCTGGTAGAACCACTCAGGGCCCTCGTCGTAGTGGTAGTCGGTGCGGCTGTTCGGCCCGCCCACCACCATCACGATGAAGTCCCCGTTCTCGATCATCTTGTTGCCCACCGGCGGCTTCAACAGATGCCGGTGTTCCTCGATCCAGGCCAGCAGATTGATGGGGGAAGCGAGCATGATGGGGATTCCGTAGAGAGACGCGTCAGTCGCGCCGACCGCGGCGCGGCACGTGGGCCAGGGCCTTTTCGTAGGCCGGTTGCAGGTCTTCCGGTGCACCCACGTCGATGCCCATCTCGCGCACCCGGCCATCCTTCAGGCTGTAGACCCAGCCGTGCACCATCAGCTTCTGGCCGCGCGCCCAGGCATCCTGCACGATCGTCGAGCGGCAGGCGTTGACCACCTGCTCGATCACGTTCAACTCGCACAGGCGTGCGTGCTTCAGCGCCGGGTCCTCGATCGCATCCATGATCGAGGCGTGCTTCTGCGCCACATCGCCCACGTGCCGCAGCCAGTTGTCGGCCAGGCCCACGCGGGTGTTGTGCAGGCTGGCGTGCACGCCGCCGCAGCCGTAATGGCCCACGATCAGGATGTGCTTCACCTTAAGCTGGTCCACCGCGTACTGGATCACACTCAGGCAGTTCAGGTCGGTGTGCACCACCACGTTGGCCACGTTGCGGTGCACGAACACCTCGCCCGGTGCCATGCCGATGATCTGGTTGGCCGGCACGCGCGAGTCGGAACAGCCGATCCACAGGTATTCCGGGTGCTGCTGCTTGGCCAACTGGTGGAAGAATTCCGGGTCTTCTTTCTCGATCCGGTCCGCCCATTCGCGGTTGTTCTGCAGCAGCTTGTGGATGTCTTTCATGGGGCAGGTGTCCCTGACGTAAGGTGGGGGCAAGGCGCGGCCAGCCTGGCCGCGGCGTCGCGGGAAGCGGGGAGAATCAACCGGCGGTGTCGCCGTCGCGGCGCCAGCGCATCCACTGCGCCAGCTCGCGGGAAGCCGGGGCGTCCAGCGCCGACAGCGCGTCGATCACGCTGTGCTGGTTGGCCTCGGGATGGTTCTGGCTGAGCTTGAGTTTGATCTGCACCTGCGCCGGGCGGAAACGGAACCCGACGATGCCGCCGAGCATGCGCTGCTGGCGCGGCTCGATCGGCAGCAGATCCCAGTCGCCGCCGACCTGCGCTTCATAGTGCGCGCTCAGGCCGTCCAGCATGGCGATCAGCGCATCATCGTCGGTCACCGGCTCCAGCACGCCGCGCAGTTCCGCAGCGGCGTAGTTCCAGGTCGGCACACGCGCCTGCGCGACCTTGTGTTCGCCCCGTCCCTGGGGCTCACCCTGCGGGCCAGCCTTTGGCTGTCCAACGCCGTTCCTGACGGCGTTGTCCGGATACCAGCCCGGCGACACATACGCGTGGGGACCGTGCACCAGCATCAACGCGGGGCCGGCATGGCCTGCCTGCGGGTTCGGCTTGGCCCAGTGGCCTTCGATCAGGATGCCATCGGCGTCGCGCCGGTACAGCACCGGCATCCGGGTGGCCTGCGGCAGACCGTCGGCGCCGGTGGTGACCAGCGTGATGAACGCATCGCGCGCCAGCAGCCGGTCCAGCCAGATCAGGTCAGTCTCGGCGAAGGCGGAAGGGATGAACATCGCCGGTTACGCGCGGGCGCCCAAGCTCTGCACCATGCGGCCGTGCAGCTCGGCATCGCTGGCGCCCTGCGGCGGCTGCACTTCATGCAGCGAGAAACCGCGGATCAGCGCGTCTTCCTCGTCCAGGCCGTCATAGGACACGAACTCGGCATCGAACAACTGCGACCGCGCGGTGTCTTCGCTGTCGTAGCTGAGCGTGTTGCCGTCGCTGTCGAGGACTTCGGCGGTGCCGGCCGGGCGGATCCGCAGGCGCGCCCAGATAAGCGTGTTGCCCAGGCTGGCCAAGAACCATTCGTCGCGGTGTGAGGGGGTGTCGTTCATATCAATACCATCGAAAGCAGCCAGAGCAGGGCAGCCATGCCCAGTCCGGCCAGCAGGGTCAGCAGCGATACCCAGGCAGGCGTGGCCAGCCCGGACAGCGCCCGGTCGGGGGTTTGCCGGTAATCGCGCCCAAGCAGCCAGCGCAGCGCATCCGGGCGCAGGAACGCGCCGTTGCCGAAGCGTTGCGCCAGCAGCGGATGGCGGTCGCGGATGTGGATCAGGGTCAGCGGCCAGAAGATCACGAAGGCACTGAACCCGGCGATCGCCACGCCGACGAAACACAGCGCGAAGAACAGGGTCATGGGCTCGGTGCCTCCGCGGGGGGGATCAAAACTCGGCGCTGCCCGGCGCGCGCGGGTAGGGGATGGCGTCGCGGATGTTGCCCAGCCCGCACACGTACACCACCAGGCGCTCGAAGCCCAGGCCGAAACCGGCATGCGGCACCGACCCGTAGCGGCGGAAATCGCGGTACCAGCTGTAGTGCTCGCGATCCAGGCCGAACTGCGCCATGCGCGCGTCGAGCACGTCCAGGCGCTCTTCGCGCTGGCTGCCGCCGATGATCTCGCCGATGCCCGGGGCGAGCACATCCATCGCTGCGACGGTCTTGCCGTCATCGTTCAGGCGCATGTAGAACGCCTTGATGTGCTCGGGGTAGTTGGTCACCACCACCGGGCGGCCGATGTGTTCCTCGGTCAGCCAGCGCTCGTGCTCGGTCTGCAGGTCCAGGCCCCATTCGACCGGGAAGTCGAACTTCTTGTCGGCCTTCTGCAGCAGCTTCACCGCTTCGGTGTAGTCGATCTGCTCGAACGGGGCGTTGATGAAGCCTTCCAGCTTGGTGATCGCGTTCTTGTCCACGCGCTCGGCCAGGAACGCCAGGTCGTCGCCGCGCTCGTCCAGCACCGCGCGGAACAGGTATTTCAGGAACTGCTCGGCCAGGCGCGCGTCTTCGGCCAGGTCGGCGAAGGCGATTTCCGGCTCGATCATCCAGAACTCCGCCAGGTGGCGGGTGGTGTTGGAGTTTTCGGCGCGGAAGGTCGGGCCGAACGTGTAGACCTTGCTCAGGGCCAGGCAGTACGCCTCGACATTGAGCTGGCCGGACACGGTCAGGAAGGTTTCCTTGCCGAAGAAGTCACGGCTGAAATCGACCTCGCCCTTTTCGTTGCGCGGCAGGTTGGCCATGTCCAGGGTCGAGACCCGGAACATCTGGCCGGCGCCTTCGGCATCGGAGGTGGTGATGATCGGGGTGCTGATCCAGTTGAACCCGTTCTGGTGGAAGAACCGGTGCACGGCCTGGGACAGGCAGTTGCGGATGCGGGTGACCGCGCCGAACAGGTTGGTGCGCGGGCGCAGGTGCGCCACTTCACGCAGGAACTCCGCGCTCATCGGCTTGGGCTGGATCGGGTAGGTCAGGGGGTCGTCGACCAGGCCGACGATTTCGATGTCGTGGGCCTGGATTTCGAAGGACTGGCCCTTGCCCTGGGACTTGACCAGGGTGCCGCGGGCGATCACCGAGCAGCCCGGGGTCAGGCTCTTGATGTCGTCGAAGTTGCCCAGGGTGTCATTGGCCACCACCTGGATGGGGGCGAAGCAGGAGCCATCGGTGACATTGACGAAGGCCAGCGCCGCCGAGCCGCGCACCGTCCGTACCCAACCGCGTACGGTTGCCTCGCCGCCTTCCGGGATTTTCCCGGCAAGCGCATGTTCAACGCTGACCACCGTCATGACTTGAATCCTCTGTTGATCGACTCGATCTCTGAACACGGAGTTTAACGGGTGCGGTGTTCGGCTTGCGAGGCATTTTTCGCGCGCTCTCCGGGGCTGCGCGCCATGTGAACCGCAGCGACGGCCGTCGAAGCCGGGCCGCGCCATACCCTCTATAATGATCACGATCCGCTGGAGTTGCCTGTCATGGCCGTAAGCCTTACCCCTGTTGCCTTTGCCCGTGTGCAGAAGTTCGTCGAGCAGACCCCCGGCGCGCTGGGCCTGCGTTTCGGCGTGACCCGGACCGGTTGCTCGGGCTGGGGTCACATCACCGATCTGGCCCGCGACGAGCGCCAGGGCGACACCGTGTTCGAGCAGGACGGGGTGCGTATCTACGTGGATGCCGACAGCCTGGGCTTGGTCGATGGCACGGAGATCGACTTCGGCAAGCACGGCCTGAGCGAGACGTTCACGTTCAGGAACCCTAACGCGACCGCCGAATGCGGCTGCGGCGAGAGCTTCACCACCGAGGCCGACAAGGCCTGAGCCGGGCCGCCGCCGGGCTGTCTGGCGCGCTGCGGCTTGCCTGTTGGGGCTTGCGCTGCCATACTTTGCGGCTTCCTGCCTGATTTCGGGCAGGACCCTTGCCCCACCGCGTTCATCTGCGGGGGGCTGTCCGGCCCTCAACGGGCCACATCCGAAAGGTAAAAACACATGAGTCGTCATTACGAAGTCGTGTTCCTGGTCCATCCGGACCAGAGCGAACAGGTCCCGGCCATGATCGAGCGCTACAAGGCGCTGGTCGAGAACGGCAGCGGCACCATCCACCGTCTGGAAGACTGGGGCCGTCGTCAGCTGGCCTACCCGATCCAGAACCTGGTGAAGGCCCATTACGTCATGCTCAACATCGAGTGCGACCAGGCCGTGCTGAGCGAGCTGGTGGAAAGCTTCCGCTTCAACGACGCCGTGCTGCGCAACCTCGTCATCAAGCGTGACGAAGCTGACACCGAGCAGTCGCTGATCATGAAGAGCAAGGACGAGAAGGGCGAGAAGCCCGAGCGTGGCGAGCGTCGTCGTCGTGATGACGAAGAAGGTGAAACCACCCCCGCCGCTGACACCGATGCCGGCGAAGACGCCGCTTCGGCCGCTTAAGGAGCACTGACATGTCCAAGTTCTTCCGTCGCCGCAAGTTCTGCAAGTTCACGGCCGAAGGTGTCAAGGAGATCGATTACAAGGATCTCAACACCCTGCGCCAGTACCTGACCGAGAACGGCAAGATCGTGCCGAGCCGCGTCACCGGTACCAAGTCGAAGTACCAGCGCCAGCTGGCAACGGCCGTCAAGCGCGCCCGTTTCCTGGCCCTGATTCCGTACACCGACAACCACGACGTCTGATGAAAGCCGGCGGCTTCGGTCGCCGCTTTCGCGGATCTGGCCGCCCGCGCTGCGAAGCGTCGGGCGGTTTCCAGGTCTGCCGTTCGGATATTCGGACAGCCATCGCTGCGGGGCCTTGCCTCGCTAACGAATACATTTTTGGAGCTACACCATGAAGCTGATTCTTCTTCAGAAGGTCACCAACCTCGGCGGTCTGGGCGATCTGGTCGACGTGAAGCCGGGCTACGGCCGCAACTTCCTCGTCCCGACCGGCAAGGCCGTTCCGGCCACCGCGACCAACGTGGCCGAGTTCGAAGCCAAGCGCGCCGATTACGAAGCCAAGGCCCAGTCGATCCACGCTGACGCCGAAGCCCGCAAGGCGAAGCTGGAAGGCAAGAGCGTCACGATCGGTGCCAACGCTTCGACCGAAGGCAAGCTGTACGGTTCGGTCGGCCCGCGCGATATCGCCGAAGCCTTCACCGCTGCCGGCCTGCCGCTGGAAAAGAGCGAAGTGATCCTGGGCGAAGGCGCCTTCCGCAACGTGGGCGAGTACGAGGTGACTGTTCACCTGCACGCCGACGTCGAAACCACCGTCAAGGTGGTTGTGGAAGCCGAAAAGGCCTGATTCCTGCCGAAAGGCGGGCGTTACAGAAACGGGTGCCCGCGAGGGTGCCCGTTTTTGTTTTGTGGGGTGGTTGGTTTTTTTTTAGAAGCTAACGGCAACGGCAACGGCCATTGCAACGGCCACTGCAACGGCCGGCGCTTTTGCYTTCCTGGAGGAGGGTGGCGGGTAGCCTTGGCCGGGACACGCCGTAAACCCATCCATGGGGGCTCGCGGGCGCCATCCATGGCGCCCGAC
>NZ_JBFULB010000166.1:0-8289 GCF_056400545.1 Stenotrophomonas sp. P5_A8
GGGGAGGCCCGGTTGTGGCGGTGGGTCGAGCGTAGGCCAGTCGCGTGCAGGAAGCCACCCGGTGCAGGCGCTTGCATTTTCGTTCCGCGACGGCAGGATGCGTGCATGCCGACCTCGCCACTTACACTGCTGGATGYCGACGGACTGATGCTGCCCGCCGCGTGGCGCAGCCTCTTGGCCGATATCCGTATCGAAGCATTTGCCATTGGCATGTCGCGCGCGGACGTGTTCCGCGTGCAGGACCGCGACGGCCCGGACCGGTTCCTGAAGACCGAGCAGGTCGATGAGGTCAGCGAACTCCATGAGGAGATCGCGCGGCTGCGCTGGCTGCACGCCCAAGGCGTTTCGGTCCCGGAAGTGCTCGATGCCGCGGAGGAAAACGGCCGCCGTTGGCTGTTGATGACCGCGCTGCCCGGTGCCGATCTGGCCGCGTCGCCCGCGCTGGCGCCAGCGCAGGTGGCGGTGCTCATGGCCGAGGCGTTGAAGCACCTGCACGCCCTTCCGGTGTCGGGTTGCCCATTCGACCACCGCGTGTCCCGGCGCCTGGCCGCAGCGAAGGCGAGACTGGCGGCAGGGCAGGTGGACGCCGAGGATTTCGATGATGAGCGGCAGGGCCGATCGGCAGACCAGGTGTTTGTCGAACTGCTGGCCACGGTGCCGGCGCAGCCGCAGGCGGATCTGGTGGTCACCCACGGCGATGCGTGCCTGCCCAACCTGATCGCCAAGGACGGCCGTTTCAGCGGATTCATCGATTGCGGTCGTGCCGGCGTGGCCGACCGTCACCAGGATCTGGCCTTGGCCGCGCGCAGCATCGCCGACACCCTGGGCGAGGCCTGGGTGCAGCCGTTCTTCGCGCACTATGGCGTCGCGCCCGACCCACAGCGGCTGGCGTTCTACCGGCTGCTGGACGAATTCTTCTGACCGTCCCTGCTTGACGCATCGTCACGCGCGGAACATCGCAACTTGACGTGCTGGCGGTTCACGCCTGCGCCGCCCGTCCCCACACTTCGCCGGTGCCAGCGCACATCCGCTGCTGGCCAAAGCGATCACTACCGGGGGACCACCATGATCAGCATTCCTGTTTCCGACACCTCGCACGTACGCCTTACCCAGGCCGCGCGCTGGCTGTGCATCCTTGGCTACGTCGTCCTGGCCATTGTGTTTTCCGCCTCGGCGCTCAGCGGCCACCGCCAGGCCGAAGCGATCCTCAAGGACGCGGTCAGCGTGCAGGTGCCGGTGCAGCTGGACCATATCGAGGAGAGCCGGCGCAAGGGCCGTGTGAGCCACACCTATCAGTTCCGCTACCAGTTCGTCGTCGACGGCGTGGCCCGGAACGGCGAATTCAGTACGTCCGAAGACAATGCCGCACCGTATCTGCAGGAGGGCGCGCAGGTCGAGGTGGCCTATGCGCGCGCCGATCCGTCGCGCTTCGAACGCATGGATCGGCTGCAGGGCCAGAAGAGCCTGGGCGCGGTGCTGGGACGGCTGTCGGTGGGCGTGGTCCTGCTCGGCGTGCTGGTCTTCGTGGTGTTCCTGTTGCTGACCCGCAAGCTGTTCGTGGTGCGCCAGYCGGCCAGCGTGTCGGCGGCCTGACAACAGCGGCTTCCAGGCAGGACACGCACATGGTTGACAGCCGAAACGGCCACGGTAGGGTGGCCGATTCCCGCCCGTTCTGGTCCTTCCCCATGCCTGTCCCGGAGTTCGCCGAACTGCTGTCGCGTCACATGCGTCGCATCCGGGCCAGCGCAGGCGGCGTAGCCGCCGAGATCGGCATCAGCCGCGAGGCGGTCAACAACTGGCGCTCGGGCGCGTCGCTGCCCAGCCGTCGTCATCGCGACCGCGTGCTGGCATGTGCCAACTACCTGCGACTGACCGAAACGGAAAGCAACGCACTGCTGTGCTCGGCCGGTTTCGAGCCGGAATTTCCGGTGGAGCCGGTCGCGTCCGTGCCGACCACGGCCACGACCACGCCGATCCCGGCCACGGTGGTGCGTCTGTTCGACCGCCTGCAGGCACTGCGACCGTACCCGGTCAGCCTGTTGTTGACCCAGGCCCACTGGGGCCAGCCGCCCGAGCGCGAAGCCATCCTGGCAGAAGCGGCACACCGTTACGGTGGCGACCGCGTATTGCATCTGCAGCCGCCGTTCCGCGCAGGCGAGGGCGACCAGGACTACTTCGCGCTGCTGGCCGCACAGTGCGGACTGGACGATGCAGCGTCCGACACCGCCTTCGAGGCAGCGCTGGCGCGCCGGCTGCAGCAGCCCGGTGCATTGTTCTGCCTGGTCAGCCGCTTCGAGCAGGGCGCGGCCGGACCGCGCGATGTGCTGGCCGGCATCCTGCGCAGCCTCAGTGAGATGTACAGCGGCACGCTGCATCTGCTGATCTGCGGCGGCGCGGCGTTGGCCGACCTGAAGTACCAGGGCGGCGATCTGTCGCTGCTCAACATCGCCGCCAGCGAACAGTGGCCGGAGTTGAGCGTCGAGGACCTGCAGCGCAACGCGGCCAACGTGCCCGACTACCTGCTCGCCCGCGCGCTGCATCTGTCCGGCGGCCATCCGTTGCTGGCGCAGGCGGCGCTGACCCTGCTGGCCACGCCGTCAGCCGATGCAACGCTCGACGACGAGGCGGTGATCGCCACGCTGTCCACCCACCCGCGGCTGTGGGAAGCGTTGTTGCCGCTGCTGCGCGACCCGATGGCGCGCACGGCCATCGAGGCGTGGCTGGAGCGCCCGCGCCTTGCCCCCGCACGACCCTACCTGGTCGATCCGGTGCTGCGGCAGTTGTACTGGCACAACCTGCTCACCGCACGCCCGCATGCCGATGGCGCGTGGCTGGAATGGYGCTGCGAGGCGATCCGGCGCACGGTGCGGCAGGTGATCGACAGCCTTGCCGGCCTGCCCGCATGAGCCGGGTCGGCCGCTTGCCGGGGTGGCGAACCTGGCGGCTGGTGCTGATCGCGGCCGTGGCCTGGTTCGTCGGCAGTCTGTTCGTCGCCCCGATGTTGAACCCGTGGGTGGCGTGGAAGATCGCGCACGATGGCGAAAGCATGATGCTGATGCAGGGCGCACGCTACGACATGATGTATCTGCGCGAGGAAGCCCAAGGGTATTGGGAGCGCGAAGGGCAGTGGCCTGCCGAGATCGCCGTGCCCGGCGTGCATGATCCGGCCGAGGCGGTGGTGGTGGCCGAGGTGCCTGCGCCCTATGTGTTGCGCGTGCGCTTCACCGATCGGTTCCCGTCCAGTGCCGGGCTGGCCGGCACGGCGCTGGAGTTCACCCTGGAGCCGTCCAGTGGGCGCTGGCGCTGCCAGCCCGGCAACCCGGCGCCGCCATCGCGCTGGCAGACCCCGGACTGCCAGGCCCGCACGCCATGGACCATCATCGAATGGCTGTGCCTGGTGCTTGGCATCGCCGTGCTGGCGTTGATCGTGCTGGGCCTGGTCTGGTATCGCATGCGCCCGGCGGTGGCCGATGTCGTGCGCGACCCCCGGCGTCTGTTCGACCAGCCGCTGTCGGCACTGCCTGCGCTGGATCGGCAACTGGGCTGGCTGCGCCTGCGCGGGCGCGTGCTGGCCGATGCCGGCGTGGCCAGCGTGCGCTGGCGCGAGGCACTGCGCCAGTCGCAGGTATCGGCCGAGGCGCAGGCGGCGTTGCTGGCCGCGCGGATCGGCGCCACCGATACGCCGGCGCAGGGATGGACGTTGCCCGGCTGCGTGCGCGAATGGGCCTTGCCCGACGCCATGCCGGTGGCGCTGGAGCGGCTGTGGGTGTATCTGCCCGAGCCCGGCATGAGCGGTCTGGCGATCGTGCAGCAATTGCGCGCCATGCCCAATGGCCAGGATGTGGTGATGGTGGTCAGCCCCTCGCTGCTGGCCGAGCCGGCGCTGATCGACCATGCCGATGACCCGGCCAACCTGTGCGTCTGCCTGGATCTGGCCGCGCAGACCCGCTGGCTGCTGCAGCCGGGCGCGTTGGCGCTGCTGCTGGCGCTGCTGACGCGCCAGTTGAAGGTCACCCGGATCTCCCCTTACCAGACCCATGGCGGCATCACCCGTCCGTCGGCGTTCTTCGGTCGCGCCGCGCTGCTGGCGCGGGTGCTCAATCGCGAGCCGGGCAACTACCTGTTGGTCGGCGGGCGGCAGTTGGGCAAGACGAGCCTGATGAAGGCGATCGAGCGGCGCTTCGCCGGCCATCCGCGCGTGCATTGCCGTTACCTGTCGCTGCGCGATCACCGCTTGAGCGTACGCCTGGCGGTGGAGCTCGGCCTGCCTGAAGACGCGGGCATCGATGCGCTGGTGGCCGCCTTGTCCGCGCAGGCGCAGGGCCGACGGGTGTTGCTGCTGATCGATGAAACCGACCTGTTCCTGCGCGCCGAGGCCGGCGCCGGCTATCCGCAGCTGGGCGCGCTGCGGGCCATCAGCGAGGAAGGGCGCTGCCACTTCATGCTGGCCGGTTTCTGGGATCTGTACGAAGCGGTGACGCTGGATTTTGCCTCGCCGCTGCGCAACTTTGGCGAGGTGATCCACGTTGGCGGCCTGGAAGACGAGGCCTGCCAGGCGCTGGCGACCGAACCCATGGCCAGACTGGGCGTGCACTACGCCGCGCCGGAACTGCCGCGACGACTGGTGGCCGCCTGTGGTCGACGCGCCAACCTGGTGGCGATCGTGTGCCAGCAGTTGCTGGCGCAACTGGGACGTGGCGAGCGGGTGATCGATGCGGCGCAGCTGCACGCGGCGCTGGTGGCCGAGCCGGTGTTCGATGCGTTGGCCGGATGGGCGCGCCTGACTCCTGATCCGGTGGCCAATCGAATTGACCGCATCGTGGTCTACCGGCTCGCGGCCGAGCAGCTGGACGGCAGCGGCGGGCGTGGCGTACCGCTGGAGGCTTTGCTGGCCGACTTCGATGCGGCTGGGGTGGTCGTTGATCCGGAGTCGCTGCGGCGGGCGCTGGCACGGTTGCAGCTGGCCTACGTCATCCGCCGCGAAGACGACGGCCTGCGTTACGCGTTCGCGGTGCCATTGTTCGCGACCCAGTTCCAACGCGAAGAGGCGTGCACGCTGCAACAGCGCGAGCTGCAGGCGATGACGGCGGCGCTGACATAGAAATCGTCCGAATCCATGTCTGGAAGCGTGCAGATCGCGTCGCAGCGTGACGCAATACGCTGCCAGTTCGCCTCGATTCTGCGATAGTGGGCACATGTTCGTGCATCACGGCGGATTGATGCTGCATCCACAGGAATTGTCTTCTTCGCAGATCGGCGCCGTGCTGGCGCAGGCGTGGGGCGTGCGCGCCACGTCGGTGGTGCAGCGTCCGGCCGGTGCCGATGCCGGGGCCACGGTTTACCAGATTGGCGCCGATGACGGCACGCGCTGGTGGTTGAAGTGCCGCCGCTACGCGGTGGACGAAGCGGTGTGGCAGGTGCTGCAGCATCTGCGCGTGTCGCTGGGCCTGAGTGAGGTGGCGGCACCGCAACCTACGCTGGACGGTGCGCCGGCCATACGCGCCGAAGGCCTGCAGTGGACCTTGTTCGCCTATGTCGAGGGCCAGTCCGGATTCGAGGCAGCGCTGTCGCAGCAGCAATGGCGGCGGTTGGGCGAGGTGCTGCGCCAGGTGCACGAGGTGCGTTTGCCGGACACCCTGGCCGCCGGACTGGCGCAGCCGGGCTTCGACGATGACACCGCCGTGGAGCGCGTGGGGGCCTGGTTGCGCCGTGGTGATGCGCGCTGGCCGCTGGCTGACGATCTGTCTGCACAGTACCTGCGTGCGTGGCGCCAGCACCGGCCGCGTATCGCCGAGGTCTGGCAGCGCTGCGTGGAACTGCGCGAACGGCTGGTCCGGCATCCGATCCTACGGGTGCTGTGTCACGGCGACCTGCACGCCGGCAACCTGCTGCTGCGCACCGATGGCGGCCTGTGCCTGATCGATTGGGACGAGATGATGCTGGCCCCGCGCGAGCGCGACCTGATGCTGGTCGGGGCTGCGGTTGGCGGGCGCTGGGGGCGCGAGGATCCCCCGTGTTTCCGCGAGGGCTACGGCGAAGTGGCCGTGGATGCGGCGCGCATCGCCTATTACCGGCACTGGCGGATCCTGCAGGACGTGCAGGAGTTCCATGACCTGCTGTTGGAGCCGGGTGCCGCCTCGCGCCCACCCACCCAGCGTCGCCAGGCGCTGCGCTACATGGACGAGCAGTTCGCCCCGGGCAACGTGGTCGACAGTGCCGCGCGTAGCTGGGCGGCGGCCGCCGCGTGACCTACTGGCCGGGCTTGGCACCGGCGCTGGCGGCCTGCGAGGCCGCGCGCCGCGACAGTACCGCTTCGCGGTGGGCGATGTAGGCGTTGGCGCCGAGGATGATGCCGGCGCCGATCACGGTCCAGCGGTCCAGCGTCTCGCCAAACAGCAGCCAGCCCAGCACGGCCACCAGCGGCAACTGCATGAAGCTGATCGGCGTCAGTGCCGACACCTCGCCCAGTCGCAGCGCCCGGGTCCACAGCAGCTGGCCGACGGTGCCGAACAGCCCGGTGGCGGCCAGCCACAGCCACGCCATGCCGGTCGGCCACACCCACACGAACACCGCCGGCAGTAGCGACAGCGGCACCCAGAACAGATAGGTGTAGAGCACCACCGCATCGGCGCTGTCCACGCGGGTGAGCTGCTTGATCTGGATGGCCACCAGCGAACTGAGCACGGCGGCCAGCACCGCCACCAGGGTGCCCGGGGTAAAGCTGGTCGAGCCCGGCCGCACGATGATCAGCACGCCGATGAAGCCGATGATGACCGCGGCCCAGCGGCGCGCGCGCACGGTCTCGCCCAGCCACAGCACCGCAGCGATGGTGACGAACAGCGGGGTGGAATAGGACAGCGAGATCGCCTGCGACATCGGCAGATGGCCGATCGCCCAGAACGCGCACAGCATCGAGGCCAGGCCGATCGCGCTGCGCAGCAGGTAACGCGGCAACTGCTGGGTTCGCAGCGACCCGCGGCCCGGGCGCAGCAGCAGCGGCAGCAGCACCAGCAGGCCGAACGCGTTGCGGAAGAACGCCACTTCCTGGGTGGGTACGTGGGCAGTGGCGTAGCGGATCGCCACCGCCATCAAACCAAACGCCAGCGTGCTGCCCAGCATCAACAGTGCCGCACGCAAGGGAGTGGCAGAGGGCAGGGCGAGCGGTGGGGTCACCACTGCGCGCCGATCAGGCGGGGCTCCGGTTCAATGGGCACGCCGAATTTCTCCAGCACCGAGGCCGAGATCCGCCGCGCCAGGGCCAGCAGGTCCTCACCGCTGGCTGCGCCATGGTTGACCAGCACCAGCGCATGGTCCGGCGACACGCCGGCATCGCCCTCGCGGTAGCCCTTCCAGCCGCAGGCCTCGATCATCCATGCCGCCGACAGCTTGCGACGGCTGTCCTCGGCGGCCGGATACACCGGCAGCTCGGGGAAGTGCTGCAGCAGTACCTCGACCTGTTCCAGCGGCAGCACCGGGTTCTTGAAGAAGCTGCCGGCATTGCCGAGCACATCCGGATCGGGCAGCTTGCGCCGGCGGATGTTGATCACCGCATTGGCCACATCGGTGGCGGCCGGCAGTTCCACGTCCATCGCCTGCATCTCTTCGCTGATCCCGGCGTAGCCCAGGCGCAACTCATGCAGCAGCGGCAGGCGCAGTTCGATCGCGCTGATCAGGTAGCGGTCCGGGGCATGCTTGAAGACGCTGTCGCGGTAGCCGAACTGGCAGGCCTCGGTATCCAGCCGTACCCATTCGCCGGCCTCGCGGTCCCAGGCTTCCACGGTCTGGATGAATTCTTCCACCTGCACACCGTAGGCGCCGATGTTCTGGATCGGCGATGCGCCGGCGGTGCCGGGAATCAGCGCCAGGTTCTCCAGCCCGGAAAGCCCGTTCTGCAGCGACCACATCACCAGCCCGTGCCAGTTCACCCCGGCCCCGGCGCGCACCACGGTATGGTCGGCGCGGTGCTCCAAGATCTGGATGTCGGCGTTGGCGAACACCAGCACGGTGCCCTCCACATCGCCGGCCAGCAGCACGTTGCTGCCACTGCCCAGCACCAGCAGCGGGCCGTCGGCGACCTGCGGCAGCGCCAGCACCTCCGGCAGCAGCGACGCGTCGTGCAGCTCGAGCAGCTGCGCGGCAGTGGCGTCGACGTGGAAGGTGTTGAGCGCCTTCAGCGAGGCGTTTTCGGTGAGGATCCAGGCGGGCATTGCGTTACTCATAGGGGGGCGACCGCACCGCGGCTGGGGGCTTCGCGGCGGCGGCGGATGGCCTCCACGCAGTCCTGTACCA
>NZ_JBFULB010000167.1:0-8181 GCF_056400545.1 Stenotrophomonas sp. P5_A8
GGCTGGAACACAGCCGCGCAGAGCAACCAGCGGCGCGCAACGCGCCGCACTGCATCCCGCTTTCTTGTTGAGCACCCGCAAACTGTCAAGGGCGGGTACGGGTGGGGTGGCGGGACCGTCATGCGCCATGGATGGCGCATGCGCGCCTACAGGGACGTACTTGCGGCGTGTCCCGCCACCCCACCCGTACCCGACCAAAACAGCGGCCCGGCACGCGAGATGCTTCAGAATTCAGCGGCCACCGTCATGAACACCTGGCGCGGCGCACTGGCGTGGATCGCGTAGCGGGTGCCGTTCGGATCGGTCGGGGCGAACGAACTGAGCTGGCCGGCGTAGCGCTTGTTGGTCAGGTTGGTCGCGTTGAGCGACACCTTGATGTCGCGCAGGCCCAGCCCCGGACCGAATGAATACCCCGCACCCGCATCGACCGTCGTCACCCCGGCCACCGACTGGTCGTTGGTGTAGGTGTAGTAACGTTTGCCCGTGTATTTGGCGCGCAGGCTGGCGAAGAACCCGTCGCGGTTCCAGCTGATCTCGCTGGAGGCCATCCGCTGCGGCGTATCCACCGTGATCTTGCCGGCCACCGGCACGATCGCACCGCCGGAGGTGTAGTCATCCTCGTAGGTGGACTTGTTCCAGGACAGCGCGTTGTACCACTGCAGGCCCTCGACCGGCTTGAGGATGAAGGTCAACTCCGCGCCCTGGCTCTTCACCGAGCCTACGTTGATGAAGCGGGTGATGCACTCCGGACGCGTGCCCACCTCGATGCTCGTGCAGGGATTGAGCGACAGCAGGCGGTTGTCGAACATCACATGGTAGGCCGCGATCGAGGCCTGGTACTTCTCGCCGAAGGTCCGGAAACCGGCTTCCAGCGTCTTCGACTTCTCCGGCTCCAGCCCCGCACTGGCGGCGAACGATTCCGGGGATACCTGCAACGGGCCACCGCTGCCGCCACCGACGAAGGCGGCGATGTTCTCCGAGTAAGAGGCAAACAGCTCCTGGTTCTGGCTGAGCTTGAAACCGATGCCCGCCTGCGGCAGCACCGCCTCCTTCGCGGTCAGCGTCCCGGAGGCGTAGCTGGCCTCGGTGCCCGGCCTGGCGTTGGCGGTCATGCGCGTGTTCGGGCTCTTGATGCCCACATCGACAGTGAGGCGGTCATCGAGGAAACGCATGCGGTCCTGCACGTAGAACTGGCGCGTGCGGATGTCGAAGTCCTGGTCGAACAGGCGACGGTCGGGGTGGTTGAGGTAGCCGTCATCCAGGAACGGGCCGGTGATGTAGTAGAAATTGCGCTCGACGTTGTGGTCGTTGCGCTCGTACCACAGCCCCGCTTCCAGCGCGTGGATGCCCCACTGCCAGCTCAGCGCCGCGGTGATGCCCTGGCGGTTGATGGTGTAGTTGGTGCTGCGGATGGAGATCGGCAGCGCCTGCGCGGTACCCGGGTTGGACGGCTGGCCTGGCGCCCACCAGTGGCCTTGGCCGCGGTTCTCATGGTGGTAGGCCAGCAGCTTCAGGCGCGAGGTCTCGCCCAGCGCCAGATCGGCATCCAGCGAGTACAGATTGTCGTCGCGCAGCGCGCGGCTCTGGTAGTACGCATCGTCGATGCTGTTGACGCCACCGCTGAAGGCGCACTTTTGTGCGTTGTAGGTGCCCGGCGCGCAGTAGGCCGCGGCCACCGCGCGATCCCAGTCCGGGGCGTAGATGTTCCAGTCGTAGCCCAGCCCGCGCGCCAGCATGCTCTTGGACAGGTAGGCATAGTTGGCCTGGCTCACGCGCGAGGTCGCGGCAAACGCGCCGAAGCGGTTGTCGCCCACGTTCCATACCGCCTTGGCGTTGAACTGGCGGGTGGTCTGGTTCTGGTTCGGCTCGGCCCACATATCCGCCTCCTGGTGCACGCCTGAGACGTAGGCCGAGAAGCCGTTGATGTCGCCGGTGTCCACGCGCAGGTAACCGCGACGCTGGTTGTCATCGCCGACGGTGACGCTGGCACGACCGCCAAATTCGGTGGACGGGTCCTGCGAGAAATACTGGACAGTGCCGCCCAGGTTGCTGGTGGAGGCCACGCCCAGCGAACCGATGCCCTGCGACAGTTCGGCACCGGCCAGGTTTTCTGCGATCAGCGCGCGGGCGATGCTCAGGCCGTTGTAGTTGCCGTAGCTGTTGTCGCCCAGCGGAATGCCATCGAGCGTGTAGCCCAGGCGGCTCTTGTCGAAGCCGCGCAGGGTGATGCTCTGCGATTCTTCGTTGGCCCCGAACGCATCGTTGGACTGCACCGACACGCCGGGCAGGCGGTCGAGGATCTTCTGGCCGCTGGTGCCCGGCGGCAGCACCTGCTTGTCCACCGCCGTGATGCGCTGGACCTGGCGGGTTTCACCCTGGCCGATCACCGACACGGTGTCCAGGGTCTGCGCGCTGAGCGCGGCGCTCGCATCGGTGGTTGCACCGGTGGTGGCGGCTACATCGGCGGCGTGGGCGTTGGCGGCGCACAGCGCGATCGCAACCGCGATCGTCAGGGGTCGGGTAAGCATGGTCGTCCGTTGCATGTGGGGTGGTGACCTGCGCACTGCAGGTGCATGACCATCATGCGAGCGGAAGATGAAAGCATTCTTACGTTATGGCGCGCTCCAGATGAAACGCGACCCGTCGCGCGACGCAGCGTGCCCGGATGCAACGCATCATTCGGCGACCAGCTGGTCCATGCGGATGCGGTTGGCGAACAGCGAGAACGCCAGCATGCCGGCCAGCCCGTTGGCGCGGCTGACCCAGTGTGGCAACCAGCGGGGCGGGCGCAGGATGCCTTCTTCGAACAGCGGTGCGAAGGCGATCGCATCGGTCAGCGACATCTTGCCGGCGAACAACCAGCGGCACACCTGCAGGCGGTCTTCGGCAAGCATGTGGCGGAAGAAGGTATGTACAGACACCAGCCCGCGCAGGTACACGGTGTCCTTGGTGAATGCAGCGCCGCCGGTCGGTGGCACGCCGCGGAAGACGCGCTGGGCAGAGGCGAAGCTCTCCTCGTTGTTCTGCCCTTCGGCGCAGAAGTAGCGGAATACCTGGATGAAATCGGCGCCCTCGCGCGCCATCGCGATCGCTTCGGTCCGCAGGCTGATGCGCTTGAGGCGCTCGATGTCGATGCTGCCGGTGATCTGCTCGGCGAAGGTGGCCAGGCCCTCCTGGGTGGCGGTCACACGCGGGGAGGACAACGCCAGGCTGGGCAGGTGCGGCTGCTCGCGTCCATTGAGTGCGGTCAGCGAATGCACCAGTGCTTCGTGGTGGAACAGCTGGGCACGGTCGTACGCACTGAAGCGGGCGCTGGTGCGCAGGCGGATGCGGGTGGGGCCGGCGGCCGCCTTGGAGATCAGGTCCGGGTCGAGCTGGACGCTGATGATGCGCGATTCAAAGAACGCATCGAGGTCGCTCTGCAACTGCAGTTGCAAGGCGGTAGCCGAGACCGGCACCTGTTCTTCGGGCGCGAGCAGTTCGTGGTCCAGTTCCTGCGCGATCTGGATGAAGTGACGGGCCGCATCGCGGGTGCTGGGGCCGTTGCCAGGCAGCGGGTGCTCGGGCGCGCCGAACAGTTCGACCGAATAGCGGTCGACCTCKGTCGTGCCCAGCGATTCGAGCAGACCGGCGGCCAGGTCCCAGCTGTGCGCCGAGCGCTGCACGTACAGGCCGATGGGATGGTCCGGATCGCATTGGGCGCTGATGGCGGCGAGCGCGCGGCGGGTGTCGCCGAAGTCGAGCCGGGGATAGGCCACCTGCGGCAGCACCGGCTGGCCGCGGGCGACACTGGCCAGGAACGGGGCCTGCAGGGCAGCGGGCCAGCTCGTCAGGCCCAGCAGCTTGATGCCACCCACTGCCTCCACCAGCTGCGCATCGAGCGCGGTGTGGTGGGCCACCTCACGATCCACGGTCATTGGTGTGTCCATGGGGCGGACAATAGCAGCCACGCGGGGAGTTGGTGCAGCCACCCATGGGGTGGCTCTACCCGGCTATCGGCGGCCGCCCTTGCCGCCCGGGCGCCATTGCGCGCCCTTGCCCACGTGCTTGCGCTCGATCGCCTGCTGGGCCTGGCGCACGGCCAGCTTGGCCGCGGCGGCGGCCACTTCTTCCTTCAGCTTGAAGTAGTTCAACAACCGCTCTTCATCCAGCGTGCCGTCATCGATGGCCGCACGGATCGCACAGCCCGGCTCGCGCTGGTGTGCGCAGTCGCGGAACCGGCATTGCGCCGACAGCGCTTCCACGTCGGAAAAGCCGCCTTCGCTCAGGGCTTCCTCACCGGTCGGCTTGAGTTCGCGCATGCCCGGGGTGTCGATCAGGCAGGCACCGGCCGGCAGCGGGATCAGCGCGCGGTGCGTGGTGGTGTGGCGGCCGCGCGAATCGTTGCTGCGCACGTCGGCGGTCTTCATCCGCTCCTCGCCCAGCAGCGTGTTGGTCAGGGTGGACTTGCCGGCACCCGACGAGCCCACCAGCACCACGGTCCGGCCCGCGCCCAGCCACGGCAGCAGGGCCGACGCGCTGGCCGGGTCCTTGCCGTTGACCGCCAGCAGCGGGATGTCCTGCGCGGCCAGTTCTTCCAGCACGTCCAGGGCATCCTGGCTGTACTCGGTCTGGTCGGCCTTGGTCAGCACCACCACCGGCTGCGCGCCGCCACCGCCGACCAGCAGCAGGTAGCGCTCGATGCGGCGCGGGTTGAAGTCGGCATCCAGGCCGCAGACGATGAACACGGTATCGATGTTGGCCGCGATCACCTGCTGGTGGTAATGCTCGCCGGCCGCGCCGCGCTTGATCGCGGTACGCCGCGGCAGCAGCGCCACGATCTTGATGCCCTCCATCAGCACCCAGTCGCCCACGGCCGCGCGTTCGTGGCTGGGAAAGCGCGGGCGCTGCCATTCCGGCGGGGATTCGGTCTTGATTGCCGCATCGGGCATGTCCGAGACGATGTAGCCGGTGCGATGCTGCTCGATCACACGACCCGGGCGCGCCTGCGGGAACTGCTCGAACAAGGCCTGCCAGGCCGGGAGTTCGGGGCCGCCCGGCCAGGGCCAGCCAATGGTCTGCAGGGCAAGATAATCAGTGGGTTCGCTCATCGTGCCCATTCTAGAGGGTGTGGCGACCGGGCGTCGCCGCAGTGCTCGGCCAGTAGCGAAGGCCCAGTCCCGCCCGCGTCTGCGCAACTGCTTGGCAGTGCTCGGAATTTGGCCCGAAAGCCTTGCCCTGCAACGCAACATTTCCGCTACCATGCCATTTCCATGCCCGACGATGACGGCCCGTTCATGTCCACGCCCCCGCTGAAGCCGCTTGCCACCCGCGAGCGCCTGTCCGAAGTCCGCTACGAGATCCGGGGCGAACTGGCGCGACGAGCGCGGGAGCTGGAGGCGCAGGGCCGCAAGCTGATCAAGCTGAACATCGGCAACCCGGGCAACTTCGGGTTCCGCGCGCCGGAGCACCTGCAGCGCGCGATCGCCGATGACATGGGCCGCACCGATCCCTATACCCACCAGCAGGGCCTGCCCGAGGCCCGCGAAGCGATTGCCGCCGCCTACGCCCGGCGCGGTGCCCCCGACGCGCATCCTGACCGGGTGTTTATCGGCAACGGCGTCAGCGAGCTGATCGACCTGTCGCTGCGCGCCCTGCTCAACCCCGGCGATGAAGTGCTGGTGCCCTCTCCCGACTATCCGCTGTGGTCGGCGGCGACCATCCTCAACGACGGCCGGCCGGTGTATTACCGCTGCGCACCGGAGAACGGCTTCCAGCCGGACCCGGTCGAAATCGAAACACTGGTGTCCTCGCGCACCCGCGCCATCGTGCTGATCAACCCGAACAACCCCAGCGGCGCCAGCTACTCGCGCGAACTGCTGGAGAAGATCGTGGCGATCGCGGTCAAGCACAACCTGCTGCTGATGGTCGATGAGATCTACGACCAGATCCTCTACGACGGTGCCGCGTTCCATGCGGTGGCGCCACTGGCCGGCGAACACCCGTGCATCACCTTCAGCGGGCTGAGCAAGGTGCATCGCGCCTGCGGCTGGCGGGTGGGCTGGGCGATGCTGTCCGGCGCGGCCGAGCGGCTGGGCGAATTCCGCGCGGCGATGGACCTGCTCAGCGCACTGCGGCTGTGCGCCAACGTGCCCGGCCAGTACGCCATCGATGCCGCGGTCAACGGCCCGGACACCATCTCCCCGCTGTGCGCCCCCGGTGGCCGCCTGTATGAAACCCGGCGCGCGGTGATCGAGGCCTGCAACGCCAGCGAGCACCTGTCGCTGGTTGCCCCGGCCGGCGCGCTGTACGCGTTCCCGGCGGTGGTCGGCCCGGCCGCGCGCAGCTTCGACGACCATGATTTCGCCTTGGAACTGATGAACGAGGAAGGCGTGCTGGTCGTGCCGGGCTCCAGCTTCAACGTGCCCTACCGCCACCATTTCCGCGTGACCCTGCTGCCCGAGCCGGACGTCATGCGCGATGTCTTCGCGCGCATCGACCGTGCGCTGGCCCGCCGTGCAGAAGCCAACACCAAGGTGGTGCCGTTGAAGCCACGCAGCGCGGTGGCCTGAGGTGGCGCTGTCCTACCTGGCACTGGGCGATTCGTACACCATCGGCGAAGGCGTGCAGCCGTCAGGGCGCTGGCCCTCGCAGCTGGCCGCCGGCCTGCGCGACATCGGCATCGCGGTGGAAGACCCGCAGATCATCGCCACCACCGGCTGGACCACCGACGAACTCGATGCGGGCATCGACGCCGCGGCCCCGCAGGGACCCTTCGACCTGGTCAGCCTGCTGATCGGGGTGAATGACCAGTACCGCGGGCGCAGCGTGGACGACTACCGGCCCCGTTTCACCGCCCTGCTGCAACGCGCGCTCGGCTTTGCCGGCGGTCGCGCGTCGCGCGTGCTGGTGCTGTCCATTCCCGATTGGGGAGTGACCGCGTACGGGATCGCGTCCGGCCGCGACCGGGCCCAGATCGGGCATGCACTGGACGCCTACAACGCGGCGGCCGCCGCGATCTGCGCCGCGCACGACGTCGCCTTCATCGACATCACCGAGGTCAGCCGCGAGCTGGGCGGGGAAGCGCCGATGCTGGTCGAAGACGGGCTGCATCCGTCGGCGACGATGTACACGCTGTGGAACCAGCGCGTCTTCCCGGTCGCACGGGTGCAACTGGCCGACGAGGTGGCGCGCTGAGCACGGACGCGCTGCCACTGGCCAAGGAACAGGCCCGCCGCATCGCCGCAGCCTTCATGCCGGCCCGGCGCTTCGGCAACCGACGCGATTATTACTACAGCCGCGGCAAGCTCGGCAGCGATCCGCTGTATCCGGGCGTGCTGGCCGCGCTGGTACCGGCGCAGGGCGGGCTGCTGGACATCGGCTGCGGGCTGGGCCTGCTGGCCCACGTGCTGCGCCAGGCCGGTCAGCAGCAGCCGTACCTGGGCGTGGACATCGACGCGGACAAGATCGCGCGTGCGCAGCGTGCCGGTGCACAGGCGGCGCTGACCGATGCGCGTTTCGACTGCCTGGACGCCAGCGCCACCCTGCCCGACCACCACGGCAGCGTGACCCTGCTGGATGTGCTGCAGTACCTGCCGGCCGATGCGCAGGCGGGTCTGCTGCATGCTGCCGCCACGCGCGTGGCCCCGGGCGGGCGGCTGGTGATCCGCACCACCCTGGCCGACAACAGCGGCCGCGACCGCGCCACCCGCATCACCGACATGCTGGCCCACCTGGTGGGCTGGATGGGCACGCGACCGCGGCATTATCCCGATGCCGCCAGCGTGCGCGCGCCGCTGGAAGCGGCCGGCCTGCGCCTGCAGATGACCCCGTTGTATGGCAACACGCCGTTCAACAACTGGCTGGTCTGCGCTGAGCGGCCGATCCGGGGCTGACAGTCGCGCCCTGCGCGCTGCACGCGCATACTCGCGCCCCGATACCGGCATGGAGCCCGCATGACCCCGCCCTCATCCCGCCATTCCGCCCTGGGCATCGCCGCACTGGTGATCAGCCTGTGCGGGCTGGTGATGTTCGCGATCAGCGCGCACGTCGCCCACACCCCCGCGCATGCCGAGATGCGCGAGCTGCCGGTGCTGCTGCTGGTGGTGCTGTGCATCAGCATCGGCTTGGCGGTCTTGGCCACGCTGATGGGGATCGGCAGCCTGCTGCAGCATCGCCGACGCCGGGTTACCGGCGTACTGG
>NZ_JBFULB010000168.1:0-8174 GCF_056400545.1 Stenotrophomonas sp. P5_A8
TTACTACGTGATAAGCGGCTCGGTTTCTATAATTGCTGAGGAAGAGGACGACCGCGAGCTGGTCCTCGGCTACTTCGGTTCAGGTGAATTCGTCGGCGAGATGGGGCTGTTCGTCGAATCCGACCGTCGCGAGGTGATCCTGCGCACCCGCACCCCCTGCGAGCTGGCTGAGATCAGCTACGAACGCCTGCACCAGCTGTTCCTCGGCCCGCTGTCGGCCGACGCCCCGCGCCTGCTGTACGCGCTTGGGCAGCAGATCTCCAAGCGGTTGCTGGACACCAGCAGGAAAGCCAGCCGCCTGGCCTTCCTGGACGTCACCGACCGTATCGTCCGCACCCTGCACGACCTGTCCCGCGAGCCGGAGGCCATGAGCCACCCGCAGGGCACCCAGCTGCGCGTTTCCCGCCAGGAACTGGCCAGGCTGGTCGGCTGCTCGCGTGAGATGGCCGGCCGCGTACTGAAGAAGCTGCAGACCGACGGGCTCCTTCACGCCCGCGGCAAGACCGTGGTCCTGTACGGCACCCGTTGACGCCTGCGCCTGCCCCTGCCCCGTCCCGGACCGCGCACCGGCGGGTCCCCGTAGTGCCGGCCGCTGGCCGGCAACCAGGCAGCCCCAGACCCAGGCCTACCCCGCTTGGCGGGGGTTGCCGACCAACGGCCGGCACATCCCAGACCTCCACCTCATCGGTTTGCCGCTAGGCTGTTGCCATGGAACTGGGCAGCGAATTCTATTGGTTCATCCTGATCGGCCTCGGCGCGCAGCTGGTCGACGGTGCGTTGGGCATGGCCTTCGGGCTGGTCTCGTCCTCGGTGCTGCTGAGCATGGGCCTGCCGCCGGCGGCGGTGAGCGCCAGCATCCATACCGCCGAAGTGTTCACCACGGGCGCGTCGGGCGTTTCGCATCTGGTGGCTGGCAACGTCGACCGACGCCTGTTCCTGCGCCTGGCCCTGCCAGGCGCGGTGGGCGGGGTGGTCGGTGCGTACGTGCTGACCCAACTGCCGGGCGAGTTCATCCGCCCGTTCATCTATGCCTACCTGCTGATCCTGGCGATCTTCATCCTGCTGCGCGCCGCCGGCCGGCTGATGCCTGCCCAGGAAGTGAAGCGCGTACCGGTGCTGGGGTTTGTGGCCGGGCTGCTGGATGCCAGCGGCGGTGGCGGCTGGGGGCCGGTGGCCACCTCCACCCTGCTGGCCCGCGGCGGCCAGGTCCGCACCACCATCGGCACGGTCAATGCGGCCGAGTTCGTGGTGACGCTGGCGGTGTCGATCACCTTCCTGCTGACGATGGGCCTGCAGTACCTGAACATCGTCGCCGGGCTGATGATCGGCGGAATGATGGCCGCGCCGGTGGCGGCGCTGCTGGTGAAACGGGTCAAGGAACGCTGGGTGCTGGTGGCCGTCGGCGTACTGGTGCTGTCGATCAGCCTGTTCCAGATCGGCCACGCCTTCCTGTCGTGGCGTGGCGCAACCTAGGCCGAAGGCGTCATCGCAGGATCAGACCGGATCGCCGGCCCGATCCACGCAGCCCCAGTTGAGCACGGGCGTCCCCGGCGGCAGCACCTGGCGGAAATGGGCCACCCGCGACGCCTTGGGATTGACCACCACGGGCGCCTTGGCGGCCAGCAGCAACGGCAGGTCGGCGCTGCTGTCGGAGTAGGCGATGGCGATTTCGCCGTAGCCGCGCTCGCGCAGCATGCGCATCTTCTCTTCGTTGTGGCAGTGGCGGGTGGCGATCACCGCGCCCAGGCACGGGCCGACCTCGGTACCGATCACCGGCACGTCCTGGTGGGCGACGAAGGCCAGGATCGCGCGGGCCAGCTCGGGCGGTGCGCCGGTGGCGACCACCACGCGGTCGCCCTGCGCACGATGCCTGGCGAACACCGCCAGCGCGACCGGCAGCAGCCGGCGGCGGATATCGGCCTCGTGGGTAAGCACGTAGCGGTCGATGACCTTGTTGAACTCGCGCGCCCGGTGCAGGCCGAAGGTGGCGATCCAGACGTAGCCGGAAATGCCACGGCGGCGGGTGGGCAGGAACGCCACCAGCGGCCCCAAGATCGGCGTGGCCAGCAGCGCGACCAGCAACCGCAGCGGGTTGCGCTTGATCAGCCAGGCAAACAGATGGCTGCCCGAGTCGCCATCGTAGAGGGTGTGATCAAAATCGAAGACCACCAGCGTGGCGTCGTCGCGCGGCGTTGGGTAGTTCGCAGTCATGCGCTGAAGAATAGCTGACGAAGGCCCTCGCCGGGCTCTTCCACGCGCATGAAGGCCTCCCCCACCAGGAACGCATTGACCCCGGCCTCAAGCATGACGCTGACATCGGCCGGGCCGAGGATGCCGCTTTCGGTGACCAGCAGGCGATCGCGCGGCACCGCCTGGCGCATGTCCAGGGTGGTCTGCAGCGACACCTCGAAGGTGCGCAGGTTGCGGTTGTTGATGCCGATCAGCGGCACCGGCACCTGGATGGCGCGCTCGAGCTCGTCGATGTCGTGCACTTCCACCAGCACGTCCATGCCCAGCTGCATGGCCAGGTCGGACAGTTCGGCCAGCTGGCGGTCGCTGAGTGCGGCCACGATCAACAGGATGCAGTCGGCGCCGAGCACGCGCGCTTCATACACCTGGTAGGCATCGATCACGAAGTCCTTGCGCAGCACCGGCAGCGTGCACGCCTCGCGCGCCTGCTGCAGGTAGGCATCGCTGCCCTGGAAGAAGTCCACGTCGGTCAACACCGACAGGCAACTGGCGCCGCCGAACTCGTAGCTGACCGCGATATCGGCCGGATGGAAGTCCGGACGGATCACGCCCTTGGACGGGCTGGCCTTCTTGATCTCGGCGATCACCGCCGGGTTGCCGGCAGCGATCGAGGCGCGCAGCGCATCGGCGAAGCCACGCACCGGCGACGCCTGCGCCACGCGGGCGATCAGTGCCTCCAGCGGCACCTGGGCACGGCGGGCGGCGACTTCTTCGGCCTTGCGGGCCAGGATGGTGTCGAGGATGTCGCTCTTGTCGCTCATGTCGGTCAGGGTCCTTCAGGCCGGCCATTATCGACCAGCCACGGGTAAAGCGTGAAACGGAGGGCTCAGGCCCTGGCGCGGATGCGCTGGGTGGCCGCCACGTACTGGGTCATGCGCGAGCGTGCACTGCCGTCGGCAATGGCTGCGCGGGCGCGCGCCAGGCCGTCGGCGATGCTGTCGGCCACGCCGGCCACGTACAGGGCCGCGCCGGCGTTGAGCGCGACGATATCCAGCGCCGGGCCGGGCTGGTTGTCGAGCACGCCGCGCAGCATCGCGATCGATTCCTCCGGGTTGGCCACTTTCAGGTTGCGGCTGGCCGACATGGCGATGCCGAAGTCTTCCGGATGGATTTCATATTCGCGCACCTTGCCGTCGCGCAGTTCACCGACCAGGGTGCCGGCGCCCAATGAGATCTCGTCCATGTTGTCGCGCCCCCACACCACCAGCGCGCGTTCGGCGCCGAGTTCACGCAGCACGCGCGCCTGGATGCCGACCAGGTCCGGGTGGAACACGCCCATCAGCACATTGGTGGCGCCCACCGGATTGGTCAACGGGCCGAGGATGTTGAAGATGGTGCGCACGCCCATTTCGCGGCGCACCGGCGCGACGATCTTCATCGCCGGGTGGTGCATCGGCGCGAACATGAAGCCGATCCCGGTCTCGGTGATCGCCCGCGCGACCTCCTCCGGGCGCAGGTCGATGATCGCGCCCAGGGCTTCGACCGCGTCGGCGCTGCCGGACTTRGACGAGACGCTGCGGTTGCCGTGCTTGGCCACCTTGGCCCCGGCCGCGGCCACCACGAACATCGCGCAGGTGGAGATGTTGAACGTGTGCGAGCCATCGCCACCGGTGCCGACGATATCCACCAGGTGGGTCTTGTCCTGCACCGGCACCGCCAGCGCCAGTTCGCGCATCACCGTGGCCGCCCCGGCGATCTCGCCGACGGTTTCCTTCTTGACCCGCAGGCCGGTGAGGATGGCGGCCGTCATCACCGGCGACACGTCACCGCGCATCACTTGACGCATCAGGTCGACCATTTCGTCGAAAAAGATTTCGCGGTGTTCGATGGTGCGCTGCAGGGCTTCCTGGGCGGAGAAGGTCATGGGGGGTCCTTTGCGGTACAGGTGCGGCGCGCTCAGCGCTGCAGGAAGTTCTTCAGCAGGGCGTGGCCATGCTCGGTGAGGATCGATTCGGGATGGAACTGCACGCCTTCGACCGGGTGCTCGCGATGGCGCAGGCCCATGATTTCTTCGAGGGTGCCGTCCTCGTTTTCGGTCCAGGCGGTCACTTCCAGGCACGCCGGCAGCGTGGTTTTGTCCACCACCAGCGAGTGGTAGCGCGTGGCCTGGTAGCGGTCCGGCAGGCCGGCGAACACGCCCTTGCCTTCATGCCGGATCGAAGAGGTCTTGCCGTGCATGATGGTGCCCGCGCGGATCACATCGCCGCCGTAGACCTGGCCGATGCCCTGGTGCCCCAGGCACACGCCGAGGATCGGCGTGGTCGGGCCGAGCCGGCGGATCAGCTCCAGCGACACGCCCGCTTCGTTGGGCGTGCACGGGCCGGGCGAGATCACGATGCGCTCGGGGGCGAGCGCGGCGATCTCATCAACGCTCAGGGCGTCGTTGCGCACCACCTTGACCTCGGCGCCCAGCGTCTGCAGGTACTGCACGAGGTTGTAGGTGAAGCTGTCGTAGTTGTCGAGCATCAACAACATAATCAGGATCCGTCGGTAATGAGGAAGATGGCGTACACGTTTTCGGTGATGCTGATCGGCCCGGCCTGAACCGATTCGGTTGCCCGCGATCCAGTCGTCTCGATGTCGTACCCCGGCGCAGGCGGCGAAGGAGGCATCACGTTGCCTGCCTGCGCACGCGGCCAGGTGCCGGCCTGCACGCCATAGGCGAAACTCGGCGCGACGTCGGAGATGCTGTACAGCCCGGAGATCCGTGCGCCGTAGGCTTGCGCCAGACCCTGGGCCGATTGGCGCGTCTGCGCGGCAGCTTCGGCCTTCAGCTCGGCGCGCAACGTCGCTTCTTTCGAATAGCCCGGCTGCAGGGAAGTGATCTGCAGGTCTTCACTGGCGGCGGTATCGCGCAGAAACGCCTGCAGTGCTTCGGTGTTGTCAAAGCCACCCCGCACGCGTCGGCTGACCCGCGTGCCGACGAACTCCTGCCGGTTGTTGGCATAGCGCATTTCGGGCTGGATCATCAGGTTGTCCGCACGCACGGTGCCAGACACGGCGCGGTGTCGCTTGAACGACCCCAGCACACTGGCAATGTTGTCCTGCACCTTGCCGCGCGCCACGTCGGGCTGCATATCGGTCGACTTCACCAACAAGTCCACGGTGAAACGGTCCGGCATCACCGTCCGTGAGCCTTCGCCCTTCACCAATAGATGCGGCTGCGAGGGAATGGAGTTGGCCTGCGCCCATGCAGGTGCGGCCGCCACGGCCAACGTCGACGACAACAGCAATGCGCTCAGCAGCTTCATGCGGTATTCCTTGTCAGATGATGCAGCGGAAGACCGTGGCAACGGCCACGGCGCTTTAAAATCAGAGGCCCTTGGCAGCCTGCGCCACGGCACGGAACAACGCGCGCCCCTTGTTCATCGTCTCGTCCCATTCCTTGCCCGGATCGGAGTCGTAGACGATGCCGGCACCGGCCTGCACGTGCAGGCGACCGTCCTTGATGACCGCGGTGCGGATGGCGATCGCAGTATCGGCATCGCCATGCCAGCCGATGTAGCCGATGCTGCCGGCGTAGACGTTGCGCTTGATCGGCTCCAGCTCGCGGATCACTTCCAGCGCGCGGATCTTCGGCGCACCGCTGACGGTGCCGGCCGGGAACGTCGCGCGCAGCACGTCGGCATAGCTCAGGCCCGGCTGCAGCTGCCCGGTGACTTCGCTGACGATATGCATGACGTGGCTGTAGCGTTCGATCACGAACTGCTCGCCCACTTCCACGGTGCCCGCGTTGGACACGCGGCCGGCATCGTTGCGCCCCAGGTCGATCAGCATCAGGTGCTCGGCGCGTTCCTTCGGATCGGCCAGCAGTTCCACTTCCAGCGCGTTGTCTTCTTCCACCGTGGCGCCCCGCGGGCGGGTGCCGGCGATCGGGCGCACGGTCACTTCACCATCCTGCAGGCGCACCAGGATCTCCGGCGAGGAGCCGACCACCTGCACGTCGCCCGTGTCGAGGAAATACATGTACGGCGAAGGATTGAGCGCACGCAGCGCGCGGTACACATCCACCGGGCGCGCCTTGAACGGCACGCTCAGACGCTGGCTCAGCACCACCTGGAAGATGTCGCCGGCGCGGATGTATTCCTTGGATTTCTCCACCGCGGCGATGAAGCCCTCGCGGGTGAAACCGGAGACGAAATCGTTCTCGTCCAGCACGTCGCGGGTGATCGGTGCGGGGTAACCGGCGCCGGGGGCGCGCAGTTTGGCCACCAGCGCGTCCAGCTTGGCCTGGGCCTGGTCCCACGCCCCGGGCTGGCCGGGGTCGGCGTGCACGATCAGGTACAGACGGCCCTTGAGGTTGTCGAACACCGCCAGCTCTTCGGAGTGCAGCAGCAGGATGTCCGGCGTGCCCAGCTCGTCGCGGCCACGCGGTGGTGCCAGGCGCGGCTCGATGTAGCCGATGCACTCGAACCCGAACCAGCCCACCAGGCCACCGGTGAAGCCCGGCAGACCGGCCAGCTTGGGCACCGAATGGGCGCTGCGCAGCGCCTCGACCTCGGTAAACGGATCGGCCACCTCACGGGTTTCCACCACCTCACCGGACTCGCTGACGGTCAGCGTATGGCCGTGGAAGGCATACACCCGGCGCGCCGGCAGGCCGATGATGGAATAGCGCCCGAAGCGTTCACCGCCCTCGACCGATTCAAACAGATAGGTATGCGGGCCGTCGGCGAGCTTCAGATAGACCGAAAGCGGCGTGTCCAGGTCGGACAGCACTTCGCGGACGACGGGGATGCGGGTGTGGCCTTCAGCGGCCTGCTGCTGGAACTGCTCGAACGTGATCAAGACGACTTTCCTTCCGGGAAACGGCGGTGGCGGGACGGACGACGGCAACAGGCCACCATCGCCACCAACGGCGAGCGGAAGAAAGGGTATGCGGGGTCGTCAGAATGGACACCCGGCGACTGTACCGCATCGGCGGCATGGGATGGAACCCGTTTGGCCGGCGCGGGTCAGCCCGGCGCAAGGCCATGCCGCGCGATCCCGTCAGCCGCGCGGGGCTGTCAGCCTATCCGCCGGGCCACCGATTGCTGGTCCTGCGCCTGCTGTTCGGCGGTGACGCTGGCGGTCAGCTGCGGCGCATTGGCCGCCCGGTCCTGCTGCCGGTCGACCTCGGCCGCCTGCTCGGTACTGACGCTCAGCGGCTGCTGTCGTCCAGCGACGACGTCGACATAGGCCAGGTGACGGTTGACGGCGGCCAGGTCCGGCGTATCCACCGCGAACGCACGCGCGCGATCCTCGCTGAGCACCACCCGCTCGATCGACTGCAGGCCTTCCTGCTTGGCCTTGGCTGCCAAGGCACCGGCGAGCTGATCGCTGTGCAGGTCGGGGGTGTGGTTGAAGCTGGCGTCGATGCCGTGCACGCCGGTTTGTGCACCCTTGAAGAGCTTGTAATCCTGATGGCTGGGGTCGTTGATCCCGACCGTTCGGCTGCCAGGCTCGGTACCGACGCTGGCCGGCCGGCCGGCGTCCGGGTGCTGGATACGCTCGTGCTGCTGCACCAGCGTCCGCGCTGCCGCCTCTTGCCGGATCAGTTCCGCGTCCAGGCTGGGGATAACGGTTTCTTTCATGCCGTGGCGGTTGACTGCCTCGCCGAAGGCCGGGCCGATGCGGTCGTACAGCCGCTTGGTTTCGATGATGTTGCCGATATTCTGCGGCGCAGTCGGGGTGGGCACATAGTTCCTGGCCGTGCTCTGCAGCCCCGCAGCGATGCCACCCACCGATGCAAACACCGCCGGTGCCTGCGCCGCGGTTGTTTTCACGTGATACGCGGCCAGGTCATACCCCTTGTCGACGTAGGCGCCCGCCGTGGCGTAGCCGTTGCGCAGGCCACCGGCCGCCCACTGGCCGCCATGGTCGATGGTATCTGCGACGCGGCGGCCCGCGCCCCGCGCCGCGTCGGCGTCCTCACGGGCGTGGCG
>NZ_JBFULB010000169.1:0-8147 GCF_056400545.1 Stenotrophomonas sp. P5_A8
GTCCAGTAGTGCCGGCCGCTGGCCGGCAACCCATGAAGCCATGCGCTCAAATCGCCCAGATGCCCGCGATCACCGCCACCACCAGACCCCACTTGATCACCTGATACGCCACCACGCTGCGCTCGCGCAGCGCCTTGGCCTTCAGCCGCACCTTGTAGACGCTGCCGAAGGCCTTGTTGACCCCACCGGTGGGATCACCCGGCAGGTTCGGCGAGGCGCCGCCGGCCAGCAGCGTGGAGGCCACCGCGCGGTTGAACAGGCTCGGCAGGCCGAAGCGCAGCGGGCGGGCGATGTCGCAGAACAGGATCACCCGATCGTCCGGGGTCTCGTTGTGCGCATGGTGGATGTAGGTCTCATCGAACATCATCCACTGGCCATYGCGCCAGCTCTTCCGGATGCCGTCCACTTCGATGTAGCAGGCATCATCGTTCGGCGTGGCAAGACCCAGGTGCAGGCGCAGCGAACCGGCGAAGGGATCGCGGTGCGGGCGCAGCTCGCTGCCCGACGGCAGCTGGGCGAACATCGCCGCGCGCACGTCCGGCAGCGATTCCAGCAACGCGGTGGTCTGCGGGCACAGCGCTTTGGCCGACGGGTGCGAGGGGCCGTACCACTTCAGGTAGAAGCGCTTCCAGCCACGGCGGAAGAACGAATTGAACCCGGCATCGTTGAACGTGCTGGACGCGGCGATCTTGTCCGCATCGCGCAGGGCCAGGGCTTCGTCGCGGATCATCTGCCAGTTCTGGCGCAGCGGCTCCAACTGCGGGAATTCCTTGCCCGGGTCCAGGAACGGCGTGGTCGGCACTTTGGAAAACGCGTACATGATCACGTTGATCGGAGCCATGAAGCTGGAGTGGTCCAGCAACTGGCGCGACCAGCGCGCGCGGACCTTGCCGCGGTAATGGATGTACAGCACGCAGGCGATGAACAGCACTGCCAGCACGATCTTGATCATCAGTCTTCCTCCGGCAGGGCCGGAACCGAAAAGGTGGGGGCGATGCACGGCAGGAGCCGGCATCGATAAGGCGGCAGGGGGCGGGGACGTGCCGGAGTGGGGGGCGGCCGCCGATGGCGCAGATAACGGCATATGGTCGGCAGAGCCCGCCTCCCGGTCAAGCACGGACTGGGGGGTGGCCAGCGCGGCGTGGCTGAACCAAGCGCCTAGACTGTCCCGATGCACGGACCTGCCCACAACGATCCCTACCCTCCCCTCAGCCAGGCCTACCAAGCATTTTTCGATCCGGTCGCCGGTGCGGCAGCCCCTCGCGCGTGCCGCGTCGACGGCCCGTCCGGCGTGCTGCAGCTGGACCGCCATGGCCCCGCCGACGCCGCCATGAGCGTGGTGCTGGTGCATGGCGCCGGCGGCTACGGACGGATGTTTGCGCCGCTGGCACAGCGGCTGGCGGTGGCCGGCTACGAAGTGTTGGCGCCGGACCTGCCGGGCTACGGGCTCAGCCCGGCACGCTGGCCGCAGGTCGATTACGCGGCATGGAAGCACCGCCTGCTCGCACTGATCGAAGCCGAGCATGCACAGCGCGCCCGGCCATTCGTGCTGCTGGGCGCGAGCATCGGCGGCTATCTGGCCTACCTGGTGGCGGCCGAATCGCCCAGAGTGCACGGGCTGGTGGCCACCACCCTGGCCGACCCGCGCGATCCGGTCGTGCAGGCGGCGCTGGTGCGCCAGCCCTGGATGCGCCGGTTGCTGCCTGCCCTGCGTCCCCTGAGCCGGGTGACCCGCGGGCTGCGCATCCCCGTGCGCTGGTTCACCCACATGCAACGGATGTCGCGCAATCCCGCGCTATCGGCGCTGGTATGCCGCGATCGGCTGGGCGGTGGCAACCGGGTACCACTGGGCCTGCTGGCGTCCCTGTTCGACACCCCGCCGGCACGGGAACCAGAACAGTTCACGCGATGCCCGGTGTTGATGGTCCATCCCGCCCGCGACGCGTGGACACCCGTAGAGATCAGCGACCGTTTCTTCAACCGGTTGGCCGTCCCCCGCGAGCGGGTGCTGTTGGCCGAATGCGGCCACTTCCCGATCGAGCAGCCCGGCCTGGACCAGTTGCGCGACGCACTCCTTCCGTTCCTCCAGCGCATTGCCCAGACCCCCGTCTCCCAAGCGTCTGATTGAAAACAACATTCCTTCAAACGATACAAGTTTGTCCGCTTCGGCGTGACGAACTGTTCCACACCGGGCTACGACATTTCTCCGACAAACGCTGGATTGGTGTACCGGCGAGTACTAAAATTAACGAAATCTTAGTAATCACCCTTCAGTAGCACCGGTACGCCTGACGCATTGCGCCGACCGCCGGGTCGCACAGACCCCTATGAACACTCTCGTTGCCTCGTGTGTCGATGACACCGCCCCCGCCGAGCTGCTCAAGCGCGGCGAACGCCTGCTTGAACCCGATGTCTACCGCACCTGCCTCAACGGCCAGCCGGCGGTGGTCAAGGACTACACCCGTTACCGCGGCACGCCGCTGTCGCCGCTCGCGCGCCTGCTGGTCCGCCGCGAGGCGCGCATCCTGCAGCGCCTGAGCGGCTGGAAGCATGCCCCTGCCCTGCTGGGCACCGTCGGCGGCCTCGCGCTGGGCATGGAATTCATTCCCGGCCAGACCCTGAGCGCGGCCCAGTCGGTGGGCGTGGAGGTCTTCGAACAGCTGCAGTACGCGCTCACCCGCCTGCATGCGGCCGGCATCACCCACAACGACCTGCACGGCACCAACGTCATGGTCAGCGGCGGGGTGCCGGTGTTGGTGGACTTCACCTCGGCCTGGCGCAGCCCGCGCTGGCTGCCGGTGCACCCGGTCTCGCGCCAGCTTCGCCGCAGCGACATGAAGAACCTGCTCAAGATGCGCCAGCGCCTGACCGGCGAGCGCCCCAGCGCGTCGGAGGCTGCGCAGGTGGCCGACCCGCGCTGGGTGGCGGCCGTGCGCGTGGGCTGGAAGCGCTTCTACCGCTGGTTCAAGGGCCACGCCTGAGCGTGGCCATCCGGCGCGCTTACAGCGCGTCGGCGTCCAGCTCACCGGTGCGGATGCGCACCACGCTGCCCAGGTCGTACACGAACACCTTGCCGTCGCCGATCTTGCCGGTGCCGGCGGCCTTGACGATGGCCTCCACTACTTCCTCGACCTGGCCGTCGGTGACCGCCACCTCGATCTTCACCTTGGGGAGGAAGTCGACCACGTACTCCGCGCCCCGATACAGCTCGGTGTGGCCCTTCTGCCGCCCGAAGCCCTTGACCTCGGTGACCGTGATCCCGGTGACGCCGCGCTCGGCCAGCGCTTCGCGCACGTCGTCGAGCTTGAACGGCTTGAGCACCGCCATGACCATCTTCATCTGATTGGCTCCTGTAATCGCGCAGCGAGGATAACGCCTGTCGGCCGGTGAACGCGATGCACCCGCCCAGTGCCGGCAGCCGCGCCGGGGATTATCCTTAGCGTATACCCCGCGGAGCACAGCATGATCGACCTCAACCACCTGGATGACCTGGCCCGCCGCCTGAGCGACATGGTCCCGCCGGGCCTGCGCCAGTCGCGCGAAGAACTGCAGGCCACCTTCAAGACCGCCCTGCAGGCCGGTCTGGGCAAGCTGGACCTGGTGACGCGCGAGGAATTCGACGTGCAGCGCGCGGTGCTGCTCAGGACACGCGAGAAGCTGGAGGCGTTGGAGAAGGTGGTGGCCGAACTGGAAGCGCGTGGGAGTGGTGCGTCAGGTGAGTAATCTGCGCCGGACCATACACGGGCAGCCCAGCGGGAGCCGCCCTGTTCAATAGCACCACGCTTCGACGCTGCCGACTTCGCATCCCCTGCCGATCCACCGTGCGGTGCCCAGCTCGGCATCGATCATGCGGCCCAGACGTGAGGCCGCTTCCAGCGCGGGCGTGCTCTTGCACCCTTCGTAGACCACCACCCGCTTTACCTTGCCCGCCCGGCTGACACTTATCCGGTAGGACGGCTGGTCGGTCATACCCTCAATGCAACCATCGTGGGGCGCGTACCGGCGCTGCAGCGAGAAGAAATCGGCGTCCTCGACCGCGGTCAGCAGTCGCTGCCAGTGCTCAGGGGCAATCGTTGCGTGGGCCACGCCGTGCTGCTGTACATATCCCTGGCCTATGAAGCGAACCGACCCATCGCTGGCCACGCTCACCTCATACACCGGACACGTGCCGTAGCAGGCACGCCGCTTGAGCGTGATCTGATCGATCAGGTCGGCCTCGCGGGGAGGCGTCTGCGGGCTGGAGCATGCCGCCAGCGCGAGCAGCAGCGCTGCACCGGAAGCGATGACGCCTCGCTTGAACAACCCGTATTCCTTTGCGTCCTGCAATTGCATCGGCATCGTCCTGCATCCCTGTCAGGAGCGACTTTAATGCATCCTTCGACCTGCAGTCGTTGACAGCTCACGCAGCGGCTTACGCGCCCCGCAATACGAACCGTTCAATCGCCAACGCCACGCCATCTTCGGCATTGGACGCGGTCTCAAAGCGCGCGGTCTGCTTCACCGCCTTGATCGCATTGCCCATCGCCACGCTGGTGCCGGCAAACTGCAGCATGGTCAGGTCGTTTTCCTGGTCGCCGAGCGCCATCACGTTGGCCGCATCCACGCCCAGGTGCTTGGCCAGTTTCTGCAGGCTCGGCCCCTTGCCCGCCCGATGGTCGAACACCTCCAGGAAGAACGGGGCGCTCTTGAGCACCGCGAAGCGATCGGTCAGTTCCGATGGCAGGCGTTTGATTGCCGCGTCCAGCACGTGCGGCTCGTCGATCATCATCAGCTTGATGAACTGCATCGCCGGGTCCATGTCCTCCACCCGCCGGTAAGACAGGGGCGCATGCGACAGGTGCGAGTCGGCCACGGTGTAGATGCTGATGTCCTGGTTGGGCGTGTAGATGCGCAGTCCATCCATCGCCTGGAAGTGGATGCCCAGATCGCGCGCGATGCGCTCGCAGAACATGAAGTCCTCGAAGCTCAGCGGGTACTCGACCACGCGCTGGCCGCTGCCGAGGTTCTCCACCACCGCGCCGTTRCAGGCGATGCAGAACTCCGCATCGCCCTCGATGCCAAGTTCGCTCAGGAACGGCGCCAGCCCGGACACCGGTCGGCCACTGGCCAGCACAACCCGCACACCCTGCGCGCGGGCTGCGGCAATGGCCTGCTTAACACGCGGCGTAAGCTGGTGGGCCGGGTTGAGCAGGGTGCCGTCCATGTCGATGGCGACGAGGTGGACCGGGTCGGGGCGGTGTTGCATATCCATCAGGTTCAATGTTCGGGCGGTGCAGGGGGATGTCCAGTCTAGCGGCAGCGCATGAACGTCCGCGACCGCAGAAGCCCGACGGTAGGCCGGTGCGAATGCCTACATACCGGCCTGCGCGCAGCCGCCATCATCGCCCCCATCCCAAGCAACCGTGGTAACCGCATGAGCCTGGCGCTCGTCCACAGCCGTGCCCGCGCCGGCGTCAACGCGCCCGCGGTGCGTATCGAAGTGCTGCTCTCCGGCGGGCTGCCGCACACCCAGATGGTGGGCCTGCCGGAAACCGCCGTGCGCGAATCGCGCGACCGGGTACGTGCGGCCATCGTCTGCTCGCAGTTCGAGTTTCCGCAGCGGCGCATCACCATCAACCTGGCACCGGCCGATCTGCCCAAGGAAGGTGGACGTTTCGACCTGGCCATCGCGCTGGGCATCCTGGCCGCCAGCGGGCAGATCGATGCGCAGGTGTTGTCGCGCTATGAGTTCCTGGGTGAGCTGGCCCTCACCGGTGAACTGCGTGGCATCAACGGTGTGTTGCCCGCGGCATTGGCCGCCGCCCGCCTGGATCGCACGCTGATCGTGCCGCCGGAGAACGCGGCCGAAGCCGGGCTGGCCGGGCATGCCGACGTGCGCGTGGCGCGCACCCTGTTGGAGGTCTGTGCCGGGTTGGGCGAACGCGAGCTTCCGCGCGCCATGCCGGTGGACATTGCCGGTTCGCCGATGGCGGACCTGCGCGACGTACGCGGCCAGCCGCTGGCGCGGCGCGCATTGGAAGTCGCCGCGGCAGGTGGCCACCATCTGCTGTTGATCGGCACGCCGGGATGCGGCAAGACCCTGCTGGCGTCACGGCTGCCCGGCATCCTGCCCGATGCAACCGACGCCGAAGCGCTGGAGACGGCCACCGTGACCGCTTGCGGTGGGCACGGCATCGACGCCGCGCGTTGGCGGCAACGGCCTTACCGATCGCCGCATCACACCGCCAGCGCTGCGTCGCTGGTGGGGGGCGGCTGTCACGAGTCACGATTAACGCGACTAGGTCATGAAATGCGCGACTGACATTAGCGAAAGCCCTCCGCTCTCAACCCTATTGGGCCAAGCCGATACAGCAACCATTGGGGTACTTTCCGGCGACAGATAGCTCTGATCCAGTCAACTGGCCATAGTGCCGCGCACCATCGTCCATGCGCGGCCGAACTGACAACGCCTTGACCAAGGCATACGCCTTCTGCGAAGACTGAGCGATTGCGCTACAACCCCGCGCCTAGCTATCAGAAACGGCCCAGTTCACGCCCCCAGTCCCCAATGGGTTTGAATTCAACGTACGCCGCCGATACTGCGCGAATTGCCCCTAGTTCTGCGGCTTCTCCATAGGTTGGGACATCTCCTTTGCAGTCAGATAGATAGTAGGGCGAACACCATAGTTTGTGCACTTTGGACAAACTATGGTGTTCTGCTCTGGGCGTACTGTCGATCAGGGGTTCCGCAGTGCTTCCAACGCGTCATCCAAGGCAGTGACTGCATCCACTACTGTTCGCACAGTAGCTCGGTCGAACTCGTGATCGCGCTGCGCGTCGTGCACGCCACTGTTCAGGTATCCCCATTCAATGCTCGCCCCGTTGACGCTAAGCAAAGCGGTAAGTGCGTCGACCGCTTGCTGTGCACCGGGATACTGCACCGCAACGCGAGCTACCGCTGATTTCAGCTTGCTGCATTTGTTGTTCAGTTCCCATGGCGAGCGAGGTCCGCCGAGCTTGATCTCAAGGCGCCCATCTCCCCGCCGGCTAAGCCATGTCCAGAGGCGGTCAGTCAAGCTTTCTAGCGCGGGCCGTGCCTGTCGCAAGGCCTCGCGCTTCTCATCGTCCGCCAGCGCCTGCTGGGCCAACAGTACGTAGTTCTTCGTCGGCGGGTCGCTGTCGACGCGCAGTTCGTGCTCACCCTGGTGCGGGAGGAACTTGTAGCGCTTGATCGCTCCGGCGCGGCGAGCGCCCAGTTCCTGCTGAATCCGGTGCAGAAACTCCTCGGCGTGCGAGGTGAGGATGACCTGCTTGCCGTCGAGCACGCCATCCTCGAAGAAGGTGCGCCAGATGCCGTCACGGTGGTCATCATCGATCGCGTTGACGACGTCGTCGAAGATGACCACGGGGCATCCCTGTGCGATGTTCTTGGCCAGCAGGATCGCCAGTCCCAGGCACTTGATGTGCCCCTCGCTAAAGACGACCAACGCGTCATAGCGCACGCCAGGTTCGCCGGTGAACTCGACTTCGATCTTGCCATTCTCGGCGACCGGCAGCCACAACGCATGCAGCAGGTCGCCGGGCGGATCGGCGCGGTTGAACGCGTTGTAGAGGTTGCGAGCCTGCTCTCCAAGGCCCTGGAGCAGCAGGCCCGGCAAGGCCGCCAGGTAGGCCTGGATCTCAGGCAGGTAGCCGCTGTAGGCGGCCTGGATGCGCTGGTGGTGCGCGATGACCGGCACTTCGGCCGCGGCAGCATCGATCAGGGCACGGTTGGCCTCAACGAACTGGGCCACGGTCTGCCGGGCGGTGGCCAGTTCCTGGTCTGCGGTCGTGCGCAGAGTCTTCAGCCGCTCGATCTCCAGCCGTTGCTGGTCCAAGACATCTCGTTCCTGAGCCAGCGCTCCACGCAAGGCATGTGCCTCGCGAGACTGCGCGTCGGCACGTTCGATGAACTCGGCGACCTGCAGCAGCGCAGTCCATCCGCGGCGGTCGCCATCGACCCATGCGCCCAGCCAGGCACCTGTGGCGGCTGGGGGCAGTAGAGGCAACGCCGCCGCCTGCAGCTGGGCAGGACACGCGGCTGCCGCCGCCGTGACCACGCGACGCATCTCCTCCCACAGCACCCGCACCGCCTCGCTCAGTTGCGTGCGCAAGCCGGCCTCTTGCTG